>JBKJJG010000280.1:0-7670 GCA_046598155.1 bacterium
CTGGCCGCGATCCGGCTCCCGACGGCGATCGCATCGGCACCCCGGCCGAGCCGCCGGAATCCTGGGCTGACGGTCCGCGCCACCAGACCCACGACCGCCCCTTCAAGGCCTTTTATGACAAGCGTGAACGGCGCGTACTGAGCGTAGCCCAACGAGATATCGGCCAGCGATGAGCCGACTCCACCAGCCAGGGCGCCGACCAACGGACCGAACAGCAGCGCCGACGCATAGATCGCGGCCTCGCCCAGATTGAAAAACCCCTTCGTCTGCGGTATGGGGAAAGCGAAGGCAGTAGTGACAACAAAGACAAGCGCCGTCATGACGCCCGAGCGGGCGATTTCTCGCGCCTTCACGATTGTGCTCCCTTGTGGTTTATGCGTGGACCCGGGGAACGATGCTGACCAGGCTGTTGAGCAGGCGGTGACTGACCTCGAGCGCGTGATAGCCGTCCTCTGCGCTCACCCGCGGGCGGGCCTCCCCACGCACGCACGCTATGAAGTGCGCGATCTCAGTCCGCAGCGGCTCCTCGCCGTCCAGCGCGATACGCTGGTGCTCGCCGTTGAAGCGCCGGACGCTGATCGCCTCGCGAAGATAGTCGAGGTGAACCGTGCGGTCGGACATCGTGACCTCGGTATCCACGGCCTTGACCGCGGCCACGCGGCTTGCGGTCAGCGTTATCCGGCAACCGCTCTCCATCGTAAGGTGGCCCACCGCCAAGTCCTCGTGGCTGTTGTGAACGCGCACTCCCACGCCTCCTACCTCGGCGACCCGGCCGGGCGCGAGCGAGAGCACGATGTCAATGTCGTGAATCATCAGATCGAGCACCACGCCCACATCCATGACCCGGTGTGGATCGTAGGGCCGAACGCGTCGCGCCTGAATGAAGAGCGGCTCGGATACGATCTCGTGCATGCGATGGACTATCGGCTTAAACCGCTCGACGTGCCCCACGAGCATCACCGTGCCACGGCGATTGTTGAGGGCGACCAGGCGCTCTGCTTCCTCAACGGTCGCGGCCATCGGCTTCTCCAGGAGCACGTGCACGCCGGCATCGAGGAAATCGCGGGCCACGCGGTAGTGGTGTATGGTCGGGACGACGACGCTGACGGCGTCCACCTGCCCTATCATCTCGCGGTAGTCCGCATACCCCTTGACCTCGAAGCGTTCCACTACCGTGCGAACTTCCCTGGGGTCGAGGTCGGCGACGCCGGCAAGCGCTACACCGGGCAGCGATGCCAGAATGCGGGCGTGGTGCCGCCCCCACTGCCCCAGACCTACCACGCCGACACGAATGCGCAGATCGCTCACCGCTGGCCCTCGGGAAACGCGCGCACCGCGGACACTATCCTGGCTAGATCGTCTTCGCTCAGCCCCGGATGGACCGGAAGCGAGAGCACCTCGCCTGTGAGGCGCAGGGCGTTTGGGTACGTACCGTCCAAACTCAACCGCCGATACGCCGGGGTTTGCGTGACCAGAGACGGGTAGTACACCCGGGCGCCGATCCCTGCACCGGCCAGGTGGGCAATCAGAGCGTCCCGGCCCTGCCGGACGCGTACCGTGTACTGGTGGTAGACATGGTGAAAGCCGTCCGGCTCCACCGGCAGGCTCAACCAAGGGAGGCCGCGCAGGCCGTCTGTGAGCCGGCGCGCATGCTCCCTCCGCTGCTGGTTGCGCCCTTCCAGGGCCGAAAGCTGCACAACGCCCATGGCCCCTGCCATCTCGGTCATGCGGAAGTTGAACCCAACTACCTCGTAGGCATACTCCGCCTCGCCCCGTGGGTCCACCAGGAGGCGGGCCCGCCGGGCCTCGGCCGGGTCGGCGGTGGTCAGCATCCCGCCCTCGCCGGTGGTCATGTTCTTCGTCGGGTAGAAGCTGAAGATCGCCGCTTCCCCAAACGACCCCACTCGCCGGCCGCCGACCGCGGCGCCGTGAGCCTGCGCACAGTCCTCGATCAGCAGGGCTCCGTAGCGGTCGGCAAGCGCGCGCAGGGTCACGACGTCGGCGGGCAGTCCGTAGAGGTGCACCGCCAGGATGGCACGGACCCCGCCGCGCCGCAGTTCATCCTCAACGGCGCCGGAATCGATGTTGCAGGTCTGGGGATCCACGTCCACGAAGACGGGGCGCGCGCCCGCGTGTATCACGGCGTTGCTGCTGGCCGCGAAAGTGAACGGCGTCGTTACGACACGATCACCGGGGCCGATGCCCAGCGCAAGCATCGCGACGTGCAGCGCTGAACTGCCCGACGAAGTGGCCACACCCTGGGGGACGCCGATGTAGGCGGCGAAGGCCGCCTCGAACTCCGCAACCCGGGGGCCAGCGATAAGGACACCGGAGTCGAGAACCTCAAGGACCTGCCGTTTCTCTTCCTCGCCGATAAGAGGTCGGGCGATCGAGATCGCCGCCGCGGTGCGTGGGGTCATGCATCACTCCCAATCGCTTCCTGTGGGCCACGCCCCATCCTATATTGTCCGGGGAACAGCCGCAATCTTCTCGCGCCAGCCGTCGTGGCCACCTCAGGAAGGCGTAACTTCCAGTTGACCCTTGAGCGCGGCCAGCATGCTCTCGCAGTTCTTGCGCATCAGGACCTTCACAAGTGAACTGAGCAGGGCGCCCGCCAGCGGGATGTCCAACTCAAACTCAACCTCCAGGCTCGTTCGGATCCCCTCGGGCGTCGCCTCGAAGCGCCACGCTCCCTCGTACTTGTTGAAATCTCCCGACCGCTGCCTGAAGGTGCAGACGCGCCGCTCGTCATCCCACTCGTCCTCTTCGACCCACCGGATCCGCCGCCCCTGAACGCGGCCGACCCATTCTGTCACGGTACCGGTCGGCAGGCGCTCGAGCACCACCACGTGCTCCAGATCGGGCATGAACTGCGGAAAGCGCTCGACGTCCTTGGCAAGCGCGTAGACCTTCTCCATGGATGCCCTTATGACTGTAGACGCCTCGACGCTGGCCACGATCTCACCCCCAGGGCGCCTGGACGGCGCCGCCACTGCTATTTGGGCTTCCCGTACTTGGCTGCGAACTCCTCGTCGGACATGGAGAAAAACTCCTTGTTCATGTCAACGAACTGCTTCCACTGCTCCGGCACGTCCGCCTCGGCGAAGATCGCGGCCACGGGGCAGGCAGGAACGCATGCACCACAATCAATGCAGTCGTCCGGGTGGACGTAGAGCATGTCGGTGCCCTCGTGGATGCAGTCCACCGGGCATACCTCGACGCACGCCTTGTCCACTACGGTGATGCACGGTTCAGCGATAGTATAGGTCATGTACGCGCCTCCTTGCAGGGTAGTGGGTTTGACTCAATTCGCCTGGCGTATACCAGGAATCCGGTGTGGGCGACCATCCTGTGGGCCGGGCGTACGCTCAGCCCATCCACGTTCCAGGGCCGGAGCAGGGACTCCACGGTCTCGATCAGCGCGAAGGCCCGGCTTGCACCGAGCGCCTCCACGGTGCGCTGGACCTGCACGGTCGTGGGGAGATAGGACAGAAGGATCCCGCCGGGCCGCAGCCCGGCTATGGCGGGCTCCACGACCCGCCAGGGCTCGGGCAGGTCCAGCACCAGGCGGTCCACCGGCGCGTCGGGGATTCCGGTGGTAATGTCGTGCAGCCGCATCACGAGCGTGGGCGTCTCGCCCATGTACCGTGCGATGTTCCTTGCCGCGATCCGCTGGAACTCCTCGCGCACCTCGTACGAGTACACGCGGCCGCCGGACCCGGCCGCGCGGACGAGCGTCATGGTCAGCGCGCCCGATCCCGTACCAGCCTCGGCAACCACGGCGCCCGGGTAGATGTCCGCCAGCATGAGAATCAGCGCCAGGTCCTTCGGGTATATCACCTGCGCTCCGCGGGGCATGTGCAGGACGTAGTCGGCGAGGGTCGCGCGGACCACGACCAGCCGCTCGCCGCGCGAGCTCTCGACGTGCACGCCATCCGGCCTGCCGATCAGGTCGGCGTGGGCGATCCGGCCTCCCCTCAGGTCGCTGGTGGCGCCCTCTGCCAGCCAAATCAGGTAGGACCGCCTCTTGCGGTCCACGAGCAGGACCGGATCCCCTGCTGCCAGCGTGCCTGCGCTCCTCATGGGCCGGAGGACGCCCGCGCGCTGAGACGCGCGGCGGCGCGCGCCGTCATGCGACAGAACGCGCAGACCTCCTCGGTCGTCGGCTGGTCGCATTGCTGGCAGGAACGCAGCGCCGGAGGCCCGCCGGCGCGCAGCACCGGCGCCAGGCGATCGAGAAAACCCCAGAAGAACGCCTGCTTGGTGCCGGCTGATACGACCTCCAGATCGTTCAGCACCTTCTTGTGCAACAGCGAACGCGCCCCACGGCTGTGGGGGCACTCCTCAACCACGTAGTCAATCCCCCTCAGAACGGCGTATGCCGCGCTCTCGCGCTCGGAGATACGGTAGAGCGGCTTCACCCTGCGCACCAGATGAGGGTGCGTCTGCTCCAGGACCGGCGCCTGGCGGGCGAGCTGATCCATGTTCCAGTGCAGGAGATTGCCCAACAGCACCGCGGCCTCATCGTCCAGGTTGTGCCCGGTGGCGACGGCGGTGAAGCCGCCGTCGCGGGCCAGCTTGTTGAAAAGGTAGCGCTTTGAAAGCCCGCACGCCGAGCAGGATGCACGACCGCTCGCCCCTGCCAGCGTGGTGACGTCCATCCCGTACTCCGCGCGCAGATCGGCCACGAGCAGCCGCGCCCCGCGCGCCCGGGCAAACTCCTCGGTCCTTGCTCGCGACTCCCGCGAGTAGTCACCGATCCCAAGGTCAACGTGCAGCCCCGTGGCGTCGTCGCCACGGCGCAGCAGGATCTCCCAAAGCGCCAGGCTGTCCTTGCCGCCAGAGACCGCCACCAGGATGCGTTCTCCCGGCCTGAACATCCTCTGCGTGATGATTGCACGGTGGACCTGGGCCTCGAAGAACTCCAAAAAGTGCGGCCCGCAGTAGGCGGCGCGATGGCGGCGCACCTCAACTGCCGCGGCCCCGCGACACTTCAGGCAGCGCAAGGCGCCCCGTCCGTCGTCCCGCCCGAGATCACCGGGCGGATCTCGATCTCGTCCTCATCGCCCACCTCGGCGTCCGAGGTCAGCAGCGCATCGCCGCGGATCACCAGGAAGGCCTCGGGGTTCAACGCCAGCTCGGCGAGGACCTGAGAAACCTTCCGCCGGCCCGAGATCTCTAGATCGCGGCGCGGGTGGTGCAGCCGTATCTTCACGCCGCGACGCCCCTGGGCCGGACGTGTTCGCCCACCCACCGGACGATCTCCCCCAGTGAGGCGCCGGGATTGAAGATCCGTCTGATGCCCGCCGCTGCCAACCCTGGGATGTCTTCTTCGGGAATGATTCCGCCGCCGAACACAACGATGTCCCCAGCCCCTCGCTCCGCCAGCAGGGCCGTGACGCGGGGAAAGAGCACGTTGTGCGCCCCGGAGAGTATGGACAGGCCGATGGCATCCACGTCCTCCTGGATCGCCGAGGCCACGACCATCTCGGGCGTCTGGTGAAGTCCCGTGTAGATCACCTCGTACCCGGCGTCGCGCAGCGCGCGCGCCACGACCTTTATTCCCCGGTCGTGGCCGTCCAGTCAGGCTTGGCCAGCAGGATGCGAACGGCGCGTGCCATCTGGGCTCTCCTCTCTTGCACCACGCGATAATAGCGCGGGACCGGTACCCGGGTCAAACGACCGCCGTTTCGCGGTACTCGCCGTAGACGCCCCGGAACACGTCGCAGATCTCGCCCAGCGTGGCGTAGGCCTTCACGCACTCGAGGACGTGCTCCATCGTGTTGTCGTGCCCTTCCGCGGCCTTCCGCAGCGCGTTCAGGCAGCGATCCACCCGAGCTCCATCCCTGCCGGAGCGCACTTCCCGTGTGCGGGCAACCTGCCGGCGTTCCACCTCTGGATCTATCCTCAAAATGGGGATCACGGGCTTCTCTGCGACCGCGAACTCGTTCACGCCCACGATGATCCGCTCCCGGCGCTCGACCTGCAACTGGAACCGGTAGGAGGCCTCGGCGATCTCGCGCTGCGGATACCCCGTCTCCACGGCAGCCACCATCCCGCCCAACTCATCAATCCTGCGAATGTACTCCCAGGCAGCCTCCTCCACGAGGCCGGTCAGCGCCTCAACGAAGTACGCGCCCCCCAGCGGATCTGCCGTGGCCACAACGCCGCTCTCATGCGCCAGAATCTGCTGGGTGCGCAGGGCAACGGTCACCGCTTCCTCGGTCGGCAGCGCATAGGTCTCGTCCATCGAGTTCGTGTGAAGCGACTGCGTTCCGCCGAGCACGGCGGCCAGCGCCTGGAGCGCCACGCGGGCGATGTTGTTCAGCGGCTGCTGCGCGGTCAGGGAGACGCCCGCAGTCTGCGCGTGGGTGCGCAGCCACCACGACCGGGGCTCCTTCGAGCCGAACCTCTCGCGCATGATCTTCGCCCACATGCGGCGTGCCGCCCGGAACTTGGCGATCTCCTCGAAGAAGTCGTTGTGAACGTCGAAGAAGAACGACAGCCGGGGCGCGAAGGCGTCTACTTCCAGGCCCGCGGCCAGGCCGGCCTCGACGTAGGCGATCCCGTCGGCCAGTGTGAAGGCCAGTTCCTGCACCGCGGTGCTGCCGGCCTCGCGGATGTGGTACCCGCTGATGCTGATGACGTTCCATCGGGGCAACTCCCGCGTCCCGAAAACCAGCATGTCCTGTATCAGCCGCAGGCTCGGCCGCGGCGGGACAATCCATTCCTTCTGCGCGATGAACTCCTTGAGCATGTCGGTCTGCGTCGTCCCGCCGAGCATGTCGCGGGGGATGCCCTGCCTGTCGGCCATGGCGACGTACATCGCCAGCAGGACGTTGGCCGGGGCGTTGATCGTCATCGAGGCCGTCACGCGGTCCAGGGGGATGCCCCCAAAGAGCACCTCCATGTCGGCCAGGGAATCAACGGCCACGCCTTCGCGACCCACCTCGCCCAGCGCCCGGGGATGGTCCGAGTCGTACCCCATCAGCGTCGGCATGTCGAACGCGACCGAGAGGCCGGTCTGCCCGTGCTCTAGGAGGTAGTGAAACCGCCGGTTGGTGTCCTCGGCCGCGCCGAACCCCGCGAACTGCCGCATCGTCCACAACCGGCCCTGGTACATCGTGGGGTGAATGCCGCGCGTATAGGGATACTCCCCGGGCCTGCCCGGGCTCGCCGCCTCGGGCAGCCCGGCCAGATCGTCCGGGGTGTACACCGCTTTGACCGGAATCCCTGACAGCGTCTCCATCAGCGGCTCCCGCCGATGCTCAGGTCCAGCAGCTCGGCGACGTCCAGCGGCCGGACGGCCGTCCCCCGCGCCGCCACCCCGTCCTCGATCATCAGCATGCAGAACGGGCAGGCGGTCGCAACGATCTGCGCCCCCGAGGCCACGGCCTGGTCGGTGCGCACGTGGTTGATTCGCTGGCCGGTTCGGTCTTCAGACCAGTAGAGCCCGCCACCGGCGCCGCAGCAGAATCCGTTCTCGCGGCACCGGGACATCTCCACGGCCCGCACACCGGGGATCGCGCGGAGCACGCGGCGCGGCGCGGCATACTCGCCGTTGTGCCGCCCCAGATAGCAGGGGTCGTGGAAGACAACAACGGAGTCCACCGGTACCGTGGGTGCAATGCGTCCGGTCTCCACCAGGTGAGAGAGCAGTTGCGCGTGGT
>JBKJJG010000020.1:0-2660 GCA_046598155.1 bacterium
TCGCAGTTCGCGAGCGCTGAGGGCAAGAAGGGCGGCGAGTTCTACACGCCGCGTTGCGTCGTCCGGCTGCTCGTCGAGATGCTCGAACCCTTCAAGGGGCGGGTGTACGATCCGTGCTGCGGCTCGTCGGGGATGTTCGTGCAATCGGAGGAGTTCATCGCCGCCCACGGCGGCCGGATCGGGGACATCAGCATCTACGGCCAGGAGTCGAACTACACTACCTGGCGGCTGGCATGGATGAACCTTGCCATCCGGGGTATTGACGGCCAGATCGCCCACGGCGACAGCTTCCGCAACGACCGCTTCCCGGACCTCAAGGCCGACTACATCCTCGCCAACCCGCCGTTCAACGTGAGCGACTGGCGCGGGGAGCTGCTGCGCGAGGACAAGCGCTGGAAGTACGGCGTGCCGCCCGCGGGAAATGCGAACTTCGCCTGGGTGCAGCACATGATCCATCACCTAGCACCGACCGGGCTCGCGGGTTTCGTCCTCGCCAACGGCTCGATGTCGTCCAACCAGTCCGGCGAGGGCCAGATCCGCAAGAACATCATCGAGGCGGACCTCGTGGACTGCATGGTCGCGTTGCCGGGCCAGCTCTTCTACTCGACACAGATCCCGGCATGCCTCTGGTTCCTGGCGCGCGACAAGAAGAACGCCCGCTTCCGCGACCGCCGGCGCGAGATCCTGTTCATCGATACCCGCAAGCTCGGCCGCATGGTGGACCGCACGCACCGCGAGCTGACGGACGAGGAGATTGCCCGCATTGCCCGCACCTACCACGCCTGGCGCGGGGAGAAGGACGCGGGCGAGTACTCGGACATCCCCGGCTTCTGCAAGAGCGCGCCGATCGAAGAGGTCCGCAAGCACGGCCACGTGCTCACGCCTGGCCGCTATGTGGGTGCAGAGGCGCTGGAGGACGATGGCGAGCCGTTCGACGAGAAGATGCGTCGCCTCACCACTACCTTGCGCGATCAGATGGCCGAGGCCCGTCGGCTGGACGAGGCGATCCGGAAGAACCTGAAGGAGATCGGATATGGCCGTTGACGAACTGCTCAGGGAGAAGCGGGACGAGATCCTGCGCATCGCTGCCAAATACGGCGCCCGCAACGTGCGCGTGTTCGGATCGGCGGTACGCGGCGAGGCGGGCGAAGACAGCGACATCGACCTCCTCGTGGAGTTCGAGCCTGGCCGAAGCCTGCTGGACCACGCCGGGCTGGCACTCGACCTGGAGGAACTCCTGGGGCGCAAGGTAGACGTGGTCACGGAAAGGAGTCTGTACTGGCTGTTGCGGCGGCGGATCTTGAAGGAGGCTCGCGCGCTATGAGCAAGGATCCCCGTGTTTACCTCGCCCACATCCTGGAATGCATCCAGAAGATCGAACGGTTCACGGCGGACGGCAAAGTGCGTTTTTTCCAGGATGTCATGGTTCAGGATGCCGTGGTGCGGAACTTCGAGGTCATCGGCGAGGCGGCGAAGCGGCTGGACGACGCCTACCGGGGTGCGCACCCGGAGATACCGTGGCGCGCCCTGGCCGGTTTGCGCGATGTTCTCATTCACCAGTACCAAGGGGTGGACATGGAGCGAGTCTGGGCCGTCGTGGAAAACGAGCTACCCGGCCTCAAGCAGGCCATCGCCCGGCTGCTTCCTCCCCTGGAGCAGCTCGAGCGCGAACTTGCTGGTGAGGACGACGCGCCGGAGGGACCATGAGGCTCTCTGGAAGCGCAGCTTTCGTTTCCGCCGCCTCTCGATCGACGGCCAAGGCGCGCTGGCTCGATGAGGCAATCGCCCGCAACCTCGCCCACCTGGGGTTCTTGCAGGAGGAGCCATGACGCCCGAGGCCTTGCGCAGCCTGATTGCCGGCGGCGAGACCCTGGACGTCGAGTTCAAGGGCGAGGAGAAGGCTCTCCTCTCAGACCGCGAATTGGTCGAGACGGTGGTGTGTCTGGCCAACCGCCCCAGCGCCGAGCCTGCATGGTTGTTGATTGGCGTCGAAGAGGATGGCCGCATCACGGGTGCGCGCCCGCGCCACGAAGCCGGGTACACCGACCCGGCACGGCTTACGGCCCTGATCTCCAATCGCACCCGGCCGTCCCTCGCCGTGCGCGTGCACCCTGTGCCGATCGACGGCAAGGAGGTGCTGGCCATCGGCGGCGATTGCCGTCCCGCGTGTGTGCCCATGCACTTTCACGAAATGCAGGCCCACCAGGCTGACCGTGGCCTGCTCGACTACTCCGCGCTGGTCGTCCCTGAGGCGCGCTGGGAAGACCTCGACCCTCTCGAGTTCGAGCGGCTGCGCCGCAGCATCCGCGAACGGCGCGGGCGCAGCGACGAGACCCTGCTGGATCTGCCCGACCTGGAACTGGCGAAGGCCCTGGGCGCCGTCGAGGCCAACGGCCACGTCCACGCCGTACGGGTTCTCGGGCTTCTGCTCTTCGGCAAGGAAGAGGCGCTGCGCCGCCTGCTGCCCACCCACGAAGTGGCCTTCCAGGCACTGCACGGCCAGGCCGTGGAGGTGAACGATTTCTTCCGCTGGCCGCTCGTGCGAGTCATGGAGGAAATCGAAGCCCGCATCCGCGCCCGCAATCGCGAAACCGAGTTGATGGTCGGGATGCTCCGCGTCGGCGTGCCCGACTACCCGCCCGCCGCCTTCCGCGAGGGCC
>JBKJJG010000057.1:0-7078 GCA_046598155.1 bacterium
GTGAAAGGCCCTCGGGTCAGCACGGGCAGCAGGATCGCTGCCAGCACCCTGACGGTCGCAAGCCCACGCAGGCCGATCGGGATACCCAAGGCGAACATCAGGTCACCGAAGACCATGTCCGCCCCTGCCTCCACAAACGCCTCCGCCATGCCGTACCGATCCACCGACGCCACCAGGAGCACGCGCCGGCCCCGCAGCTTTATCCCGATCTCTTCCGGCAGGACGTGGCGAATCAGGTGGCGCTCCCAACTGTCCTTGATGCCTCCCCCGTCCACCACAGGCGTGCGCATCCCCGCGACCGCGCGCACCGCATCGCGGATGTAGTACTTGCGGCGGCCCGCCACGAGGGCCAGGTCGATCCCGCCCATACCGATGGCATCTACCTTGCCGTCAAGTTCGCGGATCTTCTGGCAGAACAGCCGGTAATCGCCGTTGGTGCCGATTCGTTCGATGACGAACGGGTGGCCCAGGAGCACGGTCTCAACCCGATGATCCCCGCTGCTGGAACCCAAACTGATGCTGACCACGTGTCGTTCGGACTTCATGAGAAAGAGTGATTAGACACGTCACCGGCCACCACCTGCCGGATGGCACCGGAGGCCGTGCGGATCCGCAGGGCGCCCTCGCGGTCAATTCCTTCCGCAATGCCCTCGATCGCCGGACCCGAACTTAGTACGGTAACGGGCTTCCCGCGCAGCAGGTCGCGGGAGTCCCAGGCGTCGCAAACGGCGTTCCCCCCGGCGGCCCACGCGGCGTAGCGGTCTGCCAGGCGGGCGAGCAGCGCCTCGAGTACCGCGCGCCTCTCGATGGGGCGGCCGGCGATCAGGTGGAGCGACCCGGCGCGTGCGGCCACATCCGGGGGCATCGCCCGCAACTCGACCTCCACATTGATTCCAACGCCGACCACCGCGGCCGCGCCGGTGGTCTCGATCAGGATCCCCGCCACCTTCCTGCCCGCGATCTCGACGTCGTTGGGCCACCGAATCCCTGCCGGCTCCGCGACGAACTGCTCGACCGTCTCGGCAACCGCCACGGCCACGGCCAGACTGAGAAGGCCCCGCGGCGAGTCCGCGGACGGGTACAGGAGCACCGAGCACCACAGCCCGCCCTGGGGCGAGGCCCAGGCCCGCCCCTGGCGACCGCGTCCGCGCGTCTGGCGGTCCGCCACCACGACGGCGCCTTCCTGACACCCGGCGGCCACCAGCATCCGCGCCAGGTCGTTGGTGGACCCCAGTTCGCCTACCCATACTAGGGGCCATCCCAGGCAGGCGGCCTGCCCTGCGGCGGAGCCAGCGGTCACGGCCGCGTTTCGCCCAGGGGGAAGAGCGAAGAGAGCCGCTCCTGCATCTGGACGATCAGTCCGTCGATCCGGTCCAGGGCGATCGAGGCGGCGTCCACCTCCAGCACCGGACACAGGGCGAAGCGCGCGACCCACTCCTCGTAGCGCTCGTTGAGCTGGGCCAGGTAGTCGGCCGGGATATGCCGCTCGTAGTCGCGCGAGCGGGTCCTGATGCGCTCCAGCAGCACGTCCACCGGCGCGCGCAGGTAGATCACCAGGTCGGGCGGCCGGAGGAACCCCACCATTGTCTGGAACAGGTCGTGGTAGGCCCGGAAATCGCGCTCGTCCATCAGCCCTTGAAGATAGAGGTTGCGGGCGAAGATCTCCACGTCCTCGTAGATCGTGCGGTCCTGGATCACCGCGTGCCCGGCCCGCAGGATCTCCTGGTGGTGCCGGAACCTGCGCGACAGGAAGAACACTTGGAGGTGGAAGCTCCACCGGGCCATGTCGGCGTAGAAGTCCGGCAGGTACGGGTTTTCGTCCACCACCTCGTAGTAGGGTTGCCATCCCAGCCGCTGGCAGAGCAGCGTGGTCAGGGTGGATTTCCCAGAACCGATGTTGCCGCTCATCGCCACAAACCACTTCACGCCCGCACCTCGGCGACGGCGACGACGACCCGTGCCAGCCCGGCCTCGCGCAGCAGATCCAGGGCATCGGTGTCCACCGTAATCACCGGCGCCCCGTCGAACCGCTCGAAGTATGCGTCGTACGCCTCGGCCAGGCGTGCCAGGTAGGCGGGACCGAGAGCGCGCTCGAAGGGCCGGCCCCGGGCAGCGATGCGCCGAAGCAGCGTGTCCTGCGTGGCCCTCAGGTAGACCACCACGTCGGGCTCCGGCACCTGCGGGGCGATGAGCTCGTACACGGTCTCGTACAGCGCGAGTTCATTGGCGTCCAGCGTCAGCGAGGCGAACAGTCGGTCCTTGGCAAACATGTAATCTGAAACCACTACCTGTCCGGCGGCGAGCCGGCCCAGCGCGGACCGCTGCTGGCGGTGGCGGCTGAGAAGAAAGAACAACTGGGTTGGGAACGCCCGGCCGCGGATGTCCTGGTAGAAGCCGTGCAGAAAGGGGTTCTCCTCCACGACCTCCAGGAGCAGGTCGGCGCCCATGCGCCCTGCCAGCCGCCGGGCAAGCGTGGTTTTGCCGACCCCTATGGGGCCTTCCACGGCGATCAGCCATCCGCGCGGTTCTGGGGGAAGCAGAGCGTGCTGCCGCGCCCTCGGCAGGCTGGTTCGGATGGTCATTGGACCACCACGCGGCCGCGCTTGATCACCGTGCGCACGATCGGCGCGCCAAGGTGCATGGCCAGCTCTCGATGGTCGGAGACCTCCAGGACGAGCACATCGGCCAACTTTCCTTCCTCCAGGCTCCCGATGTCGCAGGCCCTGCCGATCGCCCAGGCCGCGTTGATCGTGGCCGCCGCGATGGCTTCCGAGGGAAGCATCTTCATCCCGACGCAGGCCAGGGAGATCACCGCGGACATCGCCCAGGTGGGCGACGATCCGGGGTTGAAGTCGCTCGCCAGGGCCACCGGCACTCCCATCTCGATCATGCGGCGGGCGCGGGCGTAGGGCAGCCCCAGGAAGAACGCGGTGGTCGGCAGCAGGACGGCCACCGTGCCTCTGTGGGCCATCGCAGCCAGGCCGTCTTCCGAGGAGTGCAGCAGGTGGTCCGCCGACATCGCTCCCACCTCTGCTGCCAGGGCTGCGCCGCCCTGGTCGGAGAACTCGTCCGCGTGGAGCTTGGGAACCAGCCCCAGCCCAGCGCCTGCCTCCAGCACGGCCCGCGCCTGGTCGGGCGTAAAGGCGCCCTCGTCGCAGAACGCGTCGCAGAACTCCGCCAGCCCCTCCTCTGCGACCGCCGGCAAGATCTGCCCGATGATCGCCGCGACGTACCCGTCGGGATCCCGGTGGAACTCTGGTGGCACGGCATGGGCCGCCAGAACCGTGGCGACCAGCTCCACCTGGTGCATCTCGGAGAGCCGCCGGATCACGCGCAGTTGCCTGACCTCGTCCCCCACCGACAGTCCGTACCCGCTCTTGACCTCGGCGGTGGTGGTGCCACACCGCAGCATTCGGTCCAGTCGAGCCAGACCGAGCCGCACGAGCGTCTCCTGGTCGGCGCTCCTCGTCGCGGCAACGGTGCGCAGGATGCCGCCACCGGCCGCGGCAATCTCCTGGTAGGTCGCACCGCGCAGCCGCATCTCAAACTCGTCCGCGCGGTCTCCGGCGAAGACCAGGTGCGTGTGCGGGTCCACGAAGCCCGGGAGCACGACGCGGCCCGACGCGTCCACGATGGTGGCCGAAGGCTCGAGCCGGATGAGGTCGCGCACCGCCGGCGTGGGGCCGACCGCCACGATCCGGCCCTCGGACGCTGCCACTGCTCCGTCCGCAATCAGGCCCAGGTCCCGCAGCGACCCGCCGGTACGCGGGCCATCCTGGTGGCCCGCGAGCGTGATCAGTTCCGAGGCATGTTCGACGAGGAGGTCAGCGGAGCGCATCAGGCCGTCTACTCCAGCAGGCGAACCTCTAGGATCTGCCCGCGATCGAAGCTGTGCATGCGGAGGTGAGCCCGGGCCGCGTCCACGATGGCGTCCAAGGGTACGAGCCCCACGACCTCGCTTTCCGCAACCTCCACGCCGTGCCTATTCGCCTCCACGCGCACGAGGTCGAAAACCCGCGCCATCGGCGTCTTGGACGCATCCAGGATGTTGATCGTGACCTGTGCCAGACCAGACGCCGCCACAACGCCCAGCGCCTGGACGTTGGCCAGCCCGCCGCTGGATTCGCGCACGGCGCGCGCCACGGCGCGCGCGATCTTCACGTCGGTGGTCTGGAGGTTGATGTTGTACGCGATGAGCGGATATCGGGCGCCCACGACAACAGCGCCCGCGCTGGGATGTGGACGAGGATCGCCGAAATCCGGCGCCCAGCCGTCCCGGAGCATCTTCTCTGCCAGCCCCTCGAACTCGCCTTTGCGAATGTCGGGCAGGCGGACGCGGTGCTCCGCGGTCGCAGCCGCGGCATACAGATAGACCGGAAGCCGCAGCGTGGCCCAGATCTGCTCGCCGAGCCGGCGTGCCAGGCCGACGCACTCATCGAGCGTGGTCTCGCCCAGGGGCACGAACGGGATCACGTCAACGGCGCCCAAGCGCGGGTGTTCCCCACGGTGGTCGCGCAGGTCAATCAGCTCCACCGCCCGCCCGACCAGCGCCAGGGCCGCCTGCGCCACCGCCTCACCCTCCCCGGCAAAGGTGATCACGCTCCGGTTGTGGCTCTCGTCCGACTGAACGTTGAGAACCCTCGCCCCTGGGGTCAGACGCACCGCGCCTACCACCGCGTCAATGACGTCGCGCCGCCGCCCCTCGCTGATGTTTGGCACGCACTCGACCAGCCGCCCGACCACGCAGGCACCTCCTGGCGTCATCTCACGAAATGCTTCGTCGTGCCGGCAGGTTCTCCTAGACCCAACGGCCAATTAATGGGTAAGCTTTGATGCCTGCCCCTGGTCTTGACCGTCACGATAACCGCTCCCAGAAGCTGGCCCGGCTCAGCCGGCTGGCAGCCCTGGTGCTGCGCCACCGTCCCGAAGAGGTCGGCCTAACGCTGGACGGCGGTGGTTTCGTGCCCGTGGAGGCGCTTGCCACGGCGCTGAGCACGCAGCGGGGATGGGAGTCCCTGTGCGCGGACGACCTTGTCGCCCTGACGGTGGCCGACCCAAGGCGGTATGAACTGAGCGACGGCCGGATACGCGCGCGATACGGCCATACCGTCACGGTTGAGCATCCCGGAGAGGCGGCGATGCCCCCGGAGTGGTTGTACCTGGGCATGTCGGCGGCCGATGCGGCCCTGCTGCGCGAAACCGAGCTGCGGCCCAGGGACCGCAGGCTCGTGCACCTTTCCACGACGCCCCAGGCGGCCGCCGAGGTGGCGCGCCGGCACATCAGCGATCCGGTCGTGGTCGTGGTCTTCAGCCGGCGGGCGTTTGCTGCCGGGGTGGAGTTCTGGCGGGCTGGGCCCGCCCTGTTTCTGGCGGATGGCGTGCCGGCCCGGTTTCTCCTGATTCCCGGCTAGATATCCATGGGCGGGGGGCCCTCGCCCTCTTCCACCCGCGAGAAATGGATCACGGTGACCTCGTCTTCAGGCGTCACCGGGCGGCCGTAGATCTTGGAAAGAAACTCCACCAGGTCCTCGTGCCGCCGCAGTTGCGGGTTGTCCCGCTCGATCTCGCGCGGCGTCACCTCGGCAAGCCGTTTCATCTCAACGCGGTCTATGATGGCCGCGAAGATCTTCCGGCGGGTGCCGAACCTGCGCCCGACCGTGATCCAGACCACCTGGCCGTCGCAGTACTTATCGCGCTTGTCGCCCAGCCGGATCGTCGCCGTCTTTACCCCGTGGCGCAGGGCGTCGGCGAACACGGTCGAGTAGAAGTTCAGCGCAAGCATCAGGACCTCCGTTGGGTGAAGACCGCTTCTGGGCAGATTCCCCCTCCGCCTGGCGACTCCTGCCGCTAGGAGGCTCCGGGCAGGCGCAGGCCCCACCGATCGGCCGCGGCCAGCGCCGCGGGGTACCCTGCGTCGGCGTGCCGCAGAATCCCGGTACCTGGATCGGTGGTCAGCACCCTCTCGAGCTTCTGCGCGGCCAGGTCGGTGCCGTCTGCCACGCTGACCTGGCCGGCGTGAATCGAGTATCCGATGCCCACGCCCCCGCCGTGGTGCACCGAGACCCATGTCGCGCCTGCGCAGGTGTTCACCAGCGCGTTCAGAATCGGCCAGTCGGCGATGGCGTCCGAGCCGTCCAGCATCCCCTCGGTCTCGCGCAGCGGCGAGGCGACCGATCCAGCGTCCAGGTGATCGCGCCCGATCACAATCGGGGCGGCCACCCGGCCGGTACGGACCATCTCGTTGAACGCGAGACCCGCCTGCGCGCGCTCTCCGTAACCCAGCCAGCAGATCCGCGCCGGCAGCCCCTGGAACGGCACGCGCTCACTGGCAAGGCGGAGCCATCGCGCCAGTCCCTGATTGTCGGGAAACAGGGCCAGAATGGCGGCATCGGTGGCCGCGATGTCAGCGGGGTCGCCTGAGAGCGCTACCCAACGGAACGGTCCCTTTCCCTCGCAGAACAGGGGCCGGACATACGCCTGTACGAATCCAGGGTAGGCAAAGGCGTCCGCAAAACCACCCTCGCGGGCCTGGCCGCGGAGGTTGTTACCGTAATCGAAGACCACCGATCCGGACCGCAGCAGGCCTACCATTGCCTCGCAGTGGCGGGCCATCGAAGCCCGCGACCGCGCAACGTAGCCCGCAGGATCCTGCCGTCGCAGTTCTGGCGCCTCCTCGGCGCTGACCCCGGAGGGTATGTACCCCTCCAGCGGATCGTGCGCCGAGGTCTGGTCGGTCACAACCTCCACGGGCACCCCGCGCCGGACGACCTCGGGCAGGACCTCGCTGGCGTTGCCCAGCAGGGCTACTGATAAGGGCTTCTCGGCTTCCTTTGCCTCACCGCACCAGCGCAGCGCCTCGTCCAGCGAGTCCGTCGTCCGGTCCACCCAGCCCTGCGACTTGCGCCTGTGAATCCGGGACGGATCGGCCTCGACGACCAGCGCCACGCCCTCGTTCATCGTGACGGCCATCGGCTGGGCCCCGCCCATGCCCCCAAGCCCGGCGGTCAGGACCAGCCGGCCGCGCAGCGACCCCCCGAAATGCTGGCGCGCAACCTCGGCGAACGTCTCGTAGGTGCCC
>JBKJJG010000060.1:0-3659 GCA_046598155.1 bacterium
GCTGGAGGTTCTGCACACCCCGGGCCACGCGCAGGGACACATCTGCCTACGGAACGGCGACGCGCTGATCTCAGGCGACCTGCTGCTCGAGGAGATTAGCCCCAACCCACTGGTGGAGTTCGACGGCAACGGGCAGCGGATGCGGACCCTTCCTGCGCTGCTCCGCTCGCTGCGGCGCATCGCGGCGTTGGACCCTGCGATCACCTACCCGGGACACGGCGATCCTATCCCAAAGCCCGCATGGCGGGTTCGCGAGCTCCTACTCCACCACGAGGCAAGGAAGGAACGCCTGGCGCAGATGCTCGCCGGACGCGCATGGACGCTCCGCGAGATCGCCGCTGCCTGGTTCCCCGGCCTCAGCCCGGCCAACCTGATCCTTGGGCTGTCCGAGGTGCTGGGCCACCTGGACCTGATCGAAGAAGCGGGCCATCTGGCGATCGAGCACCGTGACGGTATCCTGCACTACGCGTTGGAGCCGCCTCCCCGTGCCGCGGGTGGCTTGACATGACAGAAGGCGTCTTCTTTCGCGACCTGGCCCTTCTGCTCATCGCGGCGGTCGTGGGCGGCGCCCTGACGCAGTGGCTGAGGCAGCCGGCGTTCGTGGGCTACATCGTGGGCGGGCTGCTGATCACCGCGCTTGCAGGCCCCAGGATCTCGGGCACTGCCACGTTCCACCTGTTCGCCGAGTTCGGCGTGGTGCTGTTGATGTTTGCGCTGGGGGTCGAGTTCTCGCTGCGCGAGTTGTGGAAGGTCCGCGCCCTGGCGGCGATCGGCGCGCCGGTAGGGGTAGCGGTGATCGTCGGCCTCGTGGCCGCCTTGATGGTTGCGGCCGGATCATCCCTCGCCACCGGGCTGGTCACCGGCCTGGCGCTGGCGGTCTGCAGCACGATGGCCCTTGCGAAGCTGCTGGCGGAGCGCGGAGACCTCAACGGGCCGGTGGGCCGGGCCTCGATCGGTATCTCGCTCGCCCAGGACCTGGTGGTCGTCGCCGCATTCTTCCTCATCCCTGCGTTGGCGTCCACGCAGGGCGCGCCTGCCGCAGGCCTCCTGACTGCCCTGGCACGGGCGGCAGCGGTCCTCGTGGTGTTCTTCCTGTTGGCCGACCGGCTGGTCCCTGCGCTGCTCGGGCGGATCGCGCATGCTCAGAATGCCGAGTTGTTCATGTTGGTGGCGGTGACGATCGGCATCGGCACCGCGGCGCTCTCAGCAGGCCTCGGACTCTCGCTGGCGCTCGGCGCGTTCCTGGCCGGACTGGTGATCAGCGAGTCGGAGTACACCGCCGAGACGCTGGCCCGCGTGTTGCCGCTGCGAGACCTGTTCGTCGCGGTCTTCTTCGTTTCGGTCGGGATGTTGATAGACGTAAGGTCGCTGCTTGAGCGACCCGGCCTGCTGCTGCAGATGGTAGGGGTCGTGCTGATCGCCAAGGCCGTTATCTGGACAGGGGTGACGCTGGCGTTTCGGAGCCCGCTTCCGGTCGCCGTGGCCGTTGGGATAGGCCAGACCCAGATAGGCGAGTTCTCGTTCGTCATCGCGCAGTTGGGACGGTCGGCCGGCCTGCTCTCGGCAGAGGTGTACAGCGCCGTCCTGGCAACCTCGCTCGTTACCCTCTTGGTCAACGCGCTGGTCTTCAGGCGCAGCCGACCGCTCGAGCGCTGGACGGACCGGTGGGCGCAGGCACCCGCGGTCGAGGCGGTGGGGCGGGCGCCCGCGGTGCTCATCGCCGGATACGGCCGCGTGGGGAGCACGGTCGGGGAAGCGCTCGAAAGCTTCAATGTCCCGTTTGCGGTGGTGGACTTCAGCCCCGTCGTCGTGCGAGCCCTGCGCAGCCGCGGCATCCCGGCCGTACTGGGAGACGCGGCGAACGAGATCGCCCTGCGCGAGGCCGGCGCGCCGGACGTCCGGCTGGCGGTCCTGGCCATCCCCGACACGGTCAAGGCCGCGCTGGCGACCCGTCGGCTACTCGCCCTCAACCCCCAGATCGCGGTCATGGCCCGCCTCCACTCGCGCGACGATCGGGAGGGGTTGCTCGCAGCCGGGGCCACCGAGGTCATCCTCCCGGAGGTCGAGGCAGGCATGACGCTCGTGGATCATACCCTGCACCGGCTGGCCGTGCCCTCGCAAGAGGTCCGCACCTACCTCCGACGGCTGCGCGAGGTGGAGCGGCCGGGCGTGCGGGCGCCCGAAGGCATCTCCGGCACCGCTCTGCTCCAGGTGGCGACGGTGCAGATCGTTGAAGGCCACCTCGCGCACCAATCTCTGCGGCGCGCGCGGATCAGGGAACGCACCGGCGTGACGGTGGTCGGGATCGAGAGGCCCGGAGAAGAGCCCCATTGGAACCCGCCGCCGGAGGCCGTCCTGGTGCCGGGCGACCAGGTAACGGTGGTAGGGCTGCTTGATCAGATCGAGCGGTTCCGCAGGGTCAACGCCGGCACCGAGGAGTAGGGACTCCGCAGGCGCCCGACAGACGCCGGCCAGAGCGGTTGACCGGCCGGAGGTCCCGTGGTAACATCCGACCCAATCACTTGTCGCCCATGCATTGACGGAGGCCAGTAGTCGCGGGCGAGGCGCAAGCGAGCCGGGGAGCTCATTGAGCTGGTGTGAACCCGGCCGCCGTAGCCCTGACGAACCCACCTCCTGAGCCGCGGTCCAAGCCTCCGCCGTGCGGAGTGCTGAAGACCGCCGGGTGTGCCCGATATCGCACGCTGAGAGCGCAGCCGTCTCTGGACGCGTGCCGTCCGGTCCTCGGCTGCGAACTGAGGTGGCACCGCGGAAGCCCCTTCCGCCCTTGGGCGGTTGGGGCGATTGCTTTTCGTGGGGTCATCTTGGAAGGACGGTGAGGTGGATGGACGCCGCAATCGGGTTCATCGGCGCGGGTAGCATGGCAGAGGCGTTGATCCGGGGTCTGCGGGGCGCCGGAATGGACGGCGGGCAGATCCTGGCAACCAACCGCAGCCGCCGTGAGCGTCTCGACTATCTGAGGACCTCCTGGGGGATTCGCGTCACGCCCGACAAGGCAGAGGTCTGCGGGTCGGCGCGGACGCTGATTCTGGCGGTCAAGCCCGGGGACCTCGCGCAGGCGGCTCAGGAGCTGCGGCCTCATCTCGCCCCTGAGCACCTGGTGATCTCGGTGCTGGCCGGCGTGCGCTGCGCCTCGGTTGAGCGGCATCTGGATGGCGCGCCGGTGATCCGAGCCATGCCCAACCTGCCGGCCGCGGTCATGGCCTCTGCGACGGCGCTGGCCTACGGACGGCGGGTGGCCGGTGACCATCGGGCGGCCGCGGTGTCACTGTTCAGCCGTTTGGGCCAGACCGTCGAGGTGCGCGAGGAGGCCCTCGACGCCGTCACCGCGGTCGCGGGCAGCGGTCCCGCCTATGTCTACCTGTTCATGGAAGCCCTGATCGAGGCCGGGGTCCAGGCCGGCCTGTCGCCAATCGTGGCAAGGGACCTGGCGCTGCAGACCGTCTACGGCGCCGCCAAGCTCGTAAAGGAAACCGGCAGCGACCCGGGCGATCTCCGGCGCCGCGTGACGTCGCCGAACGGCACCACGATGGCGGGACTGGCCGCGTTGGAGGAGGGTGGATTCACGGCCGCCATAGGGGAAGCCGTGCGCAGGGCAACCCTGCGGGCAGCCGAGTTGGGGAGGTGACCGCCGAGGACAC
>JBKJJG010000107.1:0-3305 GCA_046598155.1 bacterium
GCCCACCTCCAAGACGGTCTCGCCGGGCTCGATCCCGGCCGCGGACAGGATCCGGTCCAGCACGTGGCGGTTGACGAGGAAGTGCTGGCCGCGCGAGGGGCGGAGGCGCAGGCCGGCCGCAGACAGGGCCGCGCGGAGTCCCGACGGCGTGACCAGATCGAGTTCGGCCAGCACGCGGGGCCTACTTCCTGCGCGGGGGCGGCACCGAGAGGATGTACACGCGCACCGGCCGGCGACCGAACTGGTATGCCTGGCGCGCGGTGCTGAAGCCCAGATCAATCCTGTGGCCCTTGATCGCCCCGCCGGTATCCCCGGCGATGGCGCGGCCGTATCCCTCGATGAACAGCTCGGACCGCAGCGGAATCACTCGGGGATCCACCGCAACAACGCCGTAGCCGGCCTGCATCCCAATCGCGGTCGTGCCGTTGACGCCCTTGCCGTGCCAGGGCGCGTAGGCGGTGGCCTCCATGTGTACCATCTCTTTCCCGGCAAACTCCCCGCGAGTGGCTATGATCCGGCGGGTTCCGACCTGCGAGATGTGGTCCTGCGGGGGCCGGGCCAACACTTGCCCGATGACCTGCCTGTCCACCACCTGCCCGTCCGCGGTCGTTACCGCGATTCGGAGCACGCGGGTGCCGGGCCGGCCTGCCTGCACCAAGCGGGTCATCCCGCGCGGCAGCGTCGCGTCCGGCCTGACGAGGCGCGCGAACGGAAGGCGCTCCTCTTTGGTGACGAGCTGGGTGTTGATGCGCACGACCCTGACCACCGCGTTGGACCACAACCGGGTTTCCACGGAAGGATGAACGCGGTCGCGCGGCCGCAGGCGCACCCCGCCGTGACGCTCGGCCAGGAACTCCTCCACGGACTCGGCCACGGTCATGACCTGGAGCGTGCGGCCGTCAACCATGAGGGTCACCGGAAATGCGCGCCGGACGCTGACCGTCATCTCCGGCGCCACGCGCTCGGCCAGCCCTGGGATGACCCGGTCATGGAGCCTGACCTTGACCCCTGCTTCCTCAAGCACGCCTCCCACCGTGGCCTGGTGGGTCCACACCTTCCGGACGCCTGCCTCGGTCGCCAGGGCAACTATCGTGGGACGCTGTGCCAGTGCGGTTGCTCCGACCGCGAGCGACGCGGCGGCCACGAGCATCGCCAGCACCCGGCGCGACATCAAGGGGCGCATCCGCTCACCTCCTGTCGGGATGAAGATCAGAACCAGCCAGAACTGCGCGAAGGCCTATCGGGGTGGTAGGTCTATTCTACCGCTCTTCGGGCAGGGGGGCAACCCGCCGGGCGGGCTCAACCAGCTCCACGAGCACGCCGTGGGTGCCCTTGGGGTGCAGGAAGACCACGCGGCTGCCGTGCGCGCCCGACCTGGGAATCGCGTCAACAGGCTCAAAACCCGCTGCCCGTGCGCCCTCCAGCGCCCGTTCCACGTCGGGCACCGCCAGCGCGACGTGGTGCACGCCCTCGCCGCGGCGCTCCAGGAACCGGGCGATCGGCCCGTCAGGGGTAAGTGGCTCCAGGAGCTCAATCCTTGTCTCACCGGCGGCAAAGAAGACCATCGTCACGCCCTGCGCCGGAAGCTGCTCGGGCGGGCCGCCCTGGAGCCCGAGCGCCTCGCTGTAGAACCGCGCCGCCTCGGCTATGCTGCGGACCGCCACGCCGATGTGGTCCACCCGAACGCCCCCAGGGGCCGCGCCCCCGGCGGCATCGAGGCCCGCGGCCAGCAGCCGGATGGCCGCGCCGCGCGGGTCGAGTTGGCCGGAGGCCACCAGTTCAACCAGCCCGTCCAGCGAGGCAACCGCGGCGCCGCCCATGGTCTGGGCCCTCAGACGCGCCTCGACCGCGCGGACGACCTCTCTCCTCCAACGGGCCTTTCTCCGGCCTGCCAGACCGCCGCTCTGTTCCTGATGGCGCAGGTGATTGGAGACCGCCTCCAAGACCTCTGCAACGCCCTCGCCGGTGGTGGCAACCGTGGGCAGCACCGGAGGCCGCCAGCCGCCCTCGGGCGCCAGCGCCAGGACCATCTTGAGGTCGGTCACGGTCCGGTCGGCGTCCGGACGATCGGCCTTGTTGACCGCGAACACGTCGCCTATCTCCATTACCCCGGCCTTCAGGGCCTGCACACCGTCACCCAGACCGGGCGCGCTCACAACCACCACGGTGTCGGCTGCGGAGACCACGTCCACCTCGGCCTGCCCTGTGCCCACGGTCTCGACGAAAATCGTCGAGGCGCCCCAGGCATCCAGCACGGCCACGGCCTCGCCCGTGGCCCGCGCCAGCCCGCCCAGACTGCCACGGGTGGCCATCGAGCGCACGAAAACCTCCGGGTCGGTGCTGTGATCCTGCATCCGGATGCGGTCGCCCAACAGCGCGCCGCCGGTGAACGGACTGCTGGGGTCCACGGCAATCACGCCCACCCGCCGGCCCTGAGCCCGCAGGGCACGGATGGCCGCGTTGACCAGCGTGCTCTTGCCCGACCCCGGCGGTCCGGTGATCCCGACCACGTGAGCGCGGCCGGTGTGCGGGAATAGCGCCCGCAGCGCCACCGCCGCACCCTCACCGTCGTTTTCTATCAGCGTGATCAGACGGGCGGCCGCCTGGATGGATCCGGCCACAGCGGCCGCGGACAGGCGGAGGATCTCGTCGGCGTTCACGATCTCACACCACTACCGGCGGCCGGTAGGTCCCAAACACCGCCCGCAGGACGTCACAGATCTCGCCCACGGTGACGTATGCCCGCACCGCCTCCAGGATGGGTGGCATAAGGTTACCAGAGCCGCGCGCTTCGTCGCGCAGGCGCTCCAGCGCAACGGAGGCGGCGGCGCCATCGCGGCCCGCGCGCACCTCGTTCAGGCGCGCGATCTGGCGCGCCGCGGTCTCGGGGTCGAGGCGCTGGAGTTCTTTCTTGATCGGGCTCTCGGACTGGTACCGGTTCACACCCACGACAATCTTGTCCCCGCGCTCGATCTCCTGGGCCTCCCGATAGGCGCTCTCCGCGATCTCGCGCTGGATCAGCCCGTTCTGAATCGCACGCAGCACCCCGCCGGTGGCCTCGATCTGCGAGATCTGCGCCAGGGCCTGTTCTTCGATCTCATCGGTCAGGTGCTCCACTGCAAACGATCCGCCAAGCGGATCCGCGACGGAGGCGACGCCGCTCTCGTGCGCGATGATCTGCTGGGTGCGCAGCGCGAGCGCCTCGTCGAGCGAATTGGTATGCAGCGAGTTCGTGCCGCCGAGCACGGCCGACAGTGCCTGCAGCGCGGTGCGCACCACGTTGTTGTAGGGCTGTTGCGCGGTGA
>JBKJJG010000127.1:0-3267 GCA_046598155.1 bacterium
GGGCCGAGCGGGCGCCCGGCGGAGCCGAGGGACGCGATCCGGGAGCGGTGGAGCAGCCGAGGGGCCGATTGCTCTTCTACTGGGGCTGCAGCGCTGAGGTGCGCTCCGGCCAACCCCGCGTGCTGGATTTCGCGCGGGCAACGCCTCAGGACTGGGCGTCGGTCTGGGAAGGTCGCTACGCGCCGGAGCGCGGTGCGCGCGCGCAGCCCGGGTACTCGATTTGGCCCAACGAGCGCGACCGCCGGATGCTGCCGGACGGCGCGGCGCTCCAGGGCGACCATGCCGTGACCGGCGATGGCGTTCCGGCGAGCCTGCGATTCGCGATCGGGCCGACCCAGGACATCATGCCCGCGATCGAGCTGGCCTCGCAAGGCGAACTGTCGGCGAGCATCCTGCTGCGCTGGAGACAGTTGCCGACCGCCCGCGCCTACTTAATCAACGCGTTTGGCGGCAAGAGCGGCGAGTTTATCATCTGGAGTTCGTCCGAGCTGCCTGACGCGGGGATGGGTCTGTTTGACTACCTGTCCCCCGCGAACATCGAGCGCTGGAGTGCTGATCGGGTGCTGCTGCCCGCCCCCACCACGCAGTGCGCGATACCGAGGGGCATCTTCGCGGGCACGGAGGGCGCGATCGCGCGGATGATTGCGTACGGGAACGAGTTGAACCTCGTGCATCCGCCCCGGCCGACCGATCCGCGGGTGGCGTGGGAGCAGGAGTGGACCCTGCGCGCGCGCGTGAAGAGTACGGTGATGACGCCCATCGGTCTCGGGAGGTAGGCGCGAGCCGGCGTGACCGCGCAATACTCGCAATAATACGGAGGAAGGGCGCGACATGCGGTGAGGACTTCCTCGCCTCCCCCTCGTCGGCCAGTGATCGGTCGGGAGACATATTGAAAGTGCGTACAAGAACCTGGTTATCTTTTCGGTACGGTATATTGTACAATTTGCGTTGAGGTGTTTGACATGGCCATGGTCATTGAAACAATCGTAGCAGGCACCAGCAAAGCGCGAAGAGACTTCGCCCGCCTCTTCGATGTTGCCAGCAAGGGTACTCCTGTCACGATCGTCGCGGGCGAGCGGCAGGTCACCATGGTCGACCGCGACGTCTGGCTCGCGCTCTTGCGGCGCGCCGCTGTGCTCGATGACACCGCTGCCCTGCTCGCCGACTCGAAGGCTCTGCAGAAGCTCAAGAAGAGTGAAGCGGATATCCGGGCTGGCCGCGGCGTAAGCGTTGAAGGGGCCAGGCGCGTGCTCGGCCTTGAGCGCTAGTGGATGGTCACCGTCCGGTTCACGCGTCGATGCTTGAGGGAGGATCTTAAGCGTCTTCCCAGGCGCGTCGCGGCGGGAGCGCTGGATGCCGCCGACGCTCTAAAGAAGAATCCTGATCTGGGTGACCGGCTTGACCCGCCGCTCGACCGATACTGGCGTCTCCGCATAGTAGGCCGCTACCGGCTCATCTATACTCATGAGCCTGCCGAGGATACCTGGTGGATCGTTCTGGTCTGGGAGCGGAAGCCTGGGAAGACGGGTGACGTGTACCAGATCCTCCGGCTTCTGGCAGAGAGGCTTGAGCTGAAGTAGCGCGCACGGGGGACGCCGCCGCTCTTGTCCACGTGTCAGGCGGGGGACCCCGCTCTGCCAGCCCGCAGCGAGTTCTGCCTGTGACAATCCGAGCGCCGTTTCGCCCCCGCCTGGGTTGCAGAAGCACCCGGTGCGCAGGGATGCACATGAATTGGAGGGGTTGAGGGCGCGAAACGCGTGGCATAAAGGGACGATTCAGTGAAGACGCGGGTTCACGGTCCGCATCGTTTCTTTGTACGGTCGCTTCGGGTCGAACAGGCTATGACTCCCCCGTCTTGAGGTCGGCCCCGATCTCCTCGAACTGCTCCAGGGCTGCGCGCAGGTCTTCCACGATCTCCTCAGCCAGGACATCGGGCGGGGGCAGGCTGGCCGAATCCTCCACGCTCTCGTCCCGGAGCCAGAAGATGTCCAGATTGGCCTTATCACGCCTGACCAGGTCTTCGTAAGAGAAGGGACGGAAGCGCTCCGCTTCCTTGCGCTCGTGGCGGTTCTCCGGATTGCAGCAGGCCACGAAGTCGTCCAGATCGGCCCTGGCCAGCGGGTTGGTCTTCAGGGTGAAGTGCTTGTTGGTACGCAGGTCGTAGATCCACAGGGTCTTGGTCCAGGGAGTCTGGCTGGCCGGCTTCCGGTCGAAGAAGAGGACGTTGGCCTTGACGCCCTGGGCATAGAAGACGCCCGTGGGCAGGCGGAGCAGCGTGTGCACGTCGCACTCGTGGAGCAGGCGGCGGCGGATGGTCTCCCCGGCGCCGCCCTCAAAGAGCACGTTGTCCGGAACGACAATGGCCGCCCGGCCGTGGATCTTGAGAATGCTTCTCACATGCTGGAGGAAGTTGAGTTGCTTGTTGCTGGTGGAGGCCCAGAAGTCGTCCCTGATGACCACCAGGCTATTTTTGGACTGTTCGCCCTCGCCGTTGACGAAAGTCAGGCTGGACTTCTTCCCGAACGGCGGATTGGTGAGGACCATGTCGAAATCCGTGCCCGGGTGGGCCCGCAGGCTGTCGTCCACCTTGACCAGCGTCTCGTCGCCGCCGATGCCGTGGAGATACAGGTTCATCACGCATAGCCGCGCGACGCCCTCCACGATGTCCCAGCCGTAGAGGGAGCGGTACTTCAGATCTTCCCGCTGGCCCCGGTCCATGTGCGGGTGGTGCCTGACGACGTGGTCGTGGGCGGCCAGGAGGAAGCCGCCGGTGCCGCAGGCGGGGTCGCAAACCTGCATGCCCGGCGCCGGACGCATGACGTCCACGATCGCCTGGATGAGCGGCCTGGGCGTGAAGTACTGACCCGCGCCCGTCTTCACGTCCTGGGCGTTGCGTTCTAGCAGCGCCTCGTAGGCGTCGCCCTTCACGTCGGCGCTGAGGGCCGACCAGTTCTCCCGGTCAATGAGATCCACGATGAGCCGGCGCAGCATGGCCGGGTCCTGGACCTTGTTCTGGGCCTTGCGGAAGATGACGCCCAGGGTGCCCGGCTCCCTCCCCAGCCGTTCCAGGAGGTGCCGGTAGTGCGCTTCCAGTTCATCGCCGTCCCGCGCCAGGAGGCTGGGCCAGTCGTACCCTTCGGGGATGGGCGGGGGCTGGTAGTCCGGCAGCAGAGAGTACGGCGGCTGGGCGCGTTCGTGCATCATCTTGAGGAAGATGAGGTAGGTGAGCTGCTCGAGGTAGTCGCCGTAGGAGAGGCCGGCGTCCCG
>JBKJJG010000233.1:0-7112 GCA_046598155.1 bacterium
GTGAGGCCGCAGGGTAGGTTTGCGGTGCTCGTGGTCGTGGTGCTGCTCACGGCCATGGCGCTGCTCGTATGCGGCGCTCCCGCGCGCGCCTGGCAGGGGACGGCGCAGCCCTCGGACCTAGTCCGCGTGGGGCTGCTGCTGGGCCAGGAGTCCCTGACGATAACCTGCGCCGGCCCGTTCGATCTGTTCGACGTCGAGTCAGGCCGCCGCGAGACGCTCGAATCAGGACGGCTGACCGCGCGCGCCACGGCCGGAGGGCTTGAACTGGACGGCGTTGGCTACGGCGCCACGGTCCGCCTGGTGCCGCGGGGCGCCCTTCTCCAACTCGGCGGCAGGTCGTATCGGGGTCTTATCGAGTTGAGGCGCACCGCGGTGGGCCGCGTGACCGCGATCAACGAGCTCGACCTGGAGGAGTACCTCTACGGCGTGGTGCGCAGCGAGATGGATCCGCGCTGGCCGCCCGAGGCGCTGCGGGCACAGGCGATCGCCGCGCGCTCGCTGGCCGTGCACAGCGCAGGGAGGTTCGCCGCCGAGGGCTACGACGTGCGGGCAACGACCGATTCGCAGGTCTACGGCGGGGTGGCGGCCGAGGACGCCCGCACAACGGCCGCGGTGGACGCCACGCGCGGGCTCGTCCTCTTCCACAACGGCAGGCCGGCATTCGCCGCCTTCCACGCCGACTCAGGCGGCGCCACGGAGAGCAGCGAGTACGTCTGGGGTAGCGTGATGCCGCACCTGCGGGGGGTGCCCGATCCGTTTTCCAGGGACGCGCCCAACCACGAGTGGACCCTCCGGCTCGACCTGGGGGTGATCGAGGCGCGGCTGCAGCGCGCGGGCCGCGCCCCGGCAGGTCTTCAACGCCTTGAGGTTACCTCCACCAGCCCGTCCGGACGGGTGATGGTCCTCCGGCTTGCGGCTGCCTCCGGGGGAGGCGAGATGCGGGGCACCGAGTTCCGCACGGCGGTGGGCACGAGCGTGCTGCGGAGCACGCTGTTTGCGGTGCGTTCCTACCCGACCGAGGGTACGGTCGAGCTCGCAGGGCGGGGGTTCGGCCACGGCGTGGGAATGAGCCAGTGGGGCGCCCGCGGGATGGCGCTCGCAGGCCGCGACTACACCGCCATCCTCAAGCACTTCTACACGGGCGTCGCGATCGCCGCGCGTCCCTGATGCGCCTGTCCGATTTCGACTACGTACTTCCGCCCGAGCTCATCGCGCAACGCCCGGCTTCACCCCGTGACGCCTCGCGGCTGCTCGTGCTCGACCGTTCCACGAAGCGCACGGCACACCGCATCTTCCGCGAGATCGGCGACTACCTGCGTGCCGGAGACACCCTGGTGGTGAACGACACCCGCGTGATCCCGGCGCGGCTGCGCGGGCGCCGGCGCATCGGAGGGGGAGCGGTTGAACTGCTGCTACTCCGTCCGTCCGGAGGCCGATCCGGAGGTGAGGGCGCCTGGGAGGCGCTGGCACGCCCCGGACGCCGGCTTCCGCCGGGCACGATCGTCGAGGTGGGTCCGGGCGCGACGCCCCTGGAGGTCGTGGGTCGTCTGCCGGACGGCCGCCGCCTGGTGCGTCTGCTCTCGGGCGAGACCATGCTGGATCTGCTCCTTTCCTCCGGCGAGGTGCCGCTACCCCCGTACATCCGGGGTGACGGGCCGGGCCCCGACGATTACCAGACCGTCTACGCTCGGGCGGACGGCGCGGTGGCAGCGCCCACCGCCGGGCTGCACTTCACGCCCGAGTTGCTGGCCCGGCTTGGCGATGGGGGCGTGGGGCTGGTCACGTTGACCCTGCACATTGGAATCGGAACCTTCCAGAGCGTGCGCACGGAGGACGTGCGCGAGCACCGGATGGAGGCCGAGCACTCCTCAATCACGCCCGAGGCCGCGTCAGCCATCAACACGCGCCGCGGCCGGTTGATAGCGGTGGGCACCTCGGTGGTGCGGGCCCTGGAGACCGCGGCCGCCCCTGACGGCCGTATTCAGGCCTACAGCGGGTGGACCGATCTGTTCATTACTCCGGGCTACGCCTTCCGTGCTGTGCAGGGGCTCGTGACGAACTTCCACCTGCCCAGGACGACGCTGCTCATGCTCGTCTCCGCGTTCGCGGGGCGCGAGGCAGTGTTGAAAACATACGCCGAGGCGGTGCGGGAGCAGTACAGGTTCTACAGCTTCGGCGACGCGATGCTCATCCTCTAGGATCCGGCGACCGCGTACCCGGCAGCTTCCAGCCGGCGTACTGCTTCGGCGCGGTACCGGTGGTCAACCTGCCAGGTGCCCGGGCGCAGGGGGTTCTGGTATGCTCCCAGCCCGCCCAGCAGCTTCTTGAGGTTCTCGTCCTCCGGGGCTCCGGCGCGGATCTCAACGCCGCTGTTTACGGTTTCGCGGATCTCAACCGCACGGATCTGCGGGGCGGATGCGGGTCGCCCGCCGGGATTCAGTGAGGAGACCGGGACCTCCGTCGTGATCGAAGCGGCAGTGCTGTTTTCCTCGGGCATTTGAGCCTCCAAAAGGTGCGTGCGTACGGCGACATTCTACAGTCTGACCCCAGGGGTGGCAACACGCTCCCGGCAGCCCGTCTGCCCTGGAGGAAAAGGCGCCCCAAAACAGGAAGGATGAGATGGGTGAGCGGGGAGGTCGGATGGTGGGTACAGTGGTGGCGATCAGGGACGATCCGTGGGATATGGCCCTGCGGCAGTTCTGGCAGGCGGCAGGACGCCTGACGCTCAAGCGGGGGATTCAGGAGTATCTGGTCACGCCGCACCGCGAGTTGACGGTCAACTTCCCCGTCAAGATGGACGATGGGTCCATCCGGATCTTCACGGGATATCGCGTGCACCACAGCACCGTGTTGGGACCGAGCAAGGGGGGGATCCGTTACCACCAGGACGTGACCCTCAACGAGGTCCGCGCCCTGGCCATGTGGATGACCTGGAAGTGCGCCCTGGTGAACCTGCCCTACGGCGGCGCGAAGGGCGGGGTGATAGTGGATCCCACGACGCTGTCCGCAGGAGAGCTGGAACGGTTGACCCGGCGCTACGCTTCCGAGATCAGCGTGATGATGCATCCCCTGGGAGACATCCCGGCGCCGGACGTCGGCACGAACGAGCAGGTCATGGCTTGGATCATGGACACGTACAGCATGCACGCCGGCCACTCGGTGCCCGCCGTCGTGACCGGCAAGCCGGTCTCAATCGGCGGTTCGGTGGGTCGGAGGGAAGCGACCGGCCGCGGCTGCATGATCGCCGCGCGCGAGGCGGCGCGCCTGCTCGGCCTTCCCTGGAGCGGAGAATCGGTGGTCGTCCAGGGGTTCGGGAACGTTGGATCGGCCGCCGCCGCGTTGATGCACGCGGAGGGCTGCAAGATAGTGGGCGTCAGCGACGTGTTCGGCGGCATCTACAATCCCGCCGGGCTGGACATGCCCGCGTTGCAGCGGCACGTGGCGGAGACCAAGAGCGTCGTGGGTTTCCCTGGAGCGGAGGCCGTGACGAACCAGGAACTGCTGGAACTGCCGTGCACCTACCTTGTGCCGGCTGCCCTGGAAGGTCAGATCACCGATGCCAACGCCGACCGGATCAAGGCCCGCGTAATCGTGGAAGGCGCCAACGGTCCCACCACGCCTGACGCCGACGCGATCTTGGAGAAGAAAGGGGTCACGGTGTTGCCCGACATCCTGGCCAACGCGGGGGGGGTCGTGGTTTCCTACTTCGAGTGGGTGCAGGATCTGCAGTTGTTCTTCTGGAGCGAAGAGGACATCAACCAGCGCCTCGAGCGGATTATGGTGCGCAGCGTCCACGAGGTGATCGAGCTGGCCCGGGCGCAGGGGACCTCCTACAGGCTGGCCGCGCTGCAGCGCGCGGTCGAGCGCGTCGCGGAGGCGCTGATGATACGCGGGATTTACCCGTAGTCGCACCTACCGCAATGGATTTTGAGGTGGTGCGCCAGGCGCCGCGCATCGCCGCGCGTGCCGGCCGTCTGCGTACTCTCCGCGGAGAGGTTGAGACCCCGGCGTTTATGCCGGTGGGCACCAACGCGACCGTCAAGGCGCTGACCCCCGACGAGGTTGCGGAGACGGGCGCGCAGATGATCCTGGCCAACGCGTTCCATCTCTACCTGCGACCCGGCCCTGAGATCATCGCGCGCGCAGGGGGGCTGCACGCGTTCATGGGATGGTCGGGGCCAATCCTCACCGACAGCGGCGGGTACCAGGTCCACAGCCTGGCGAAGACGCGAACCGTAGACGATGAGGGCGTCGCCTTCCGGTCGCCGATAGATGGCAGCCTGCACCGGTTCACGCCCGAAGGCGTGGTGGATATCCAGCGGCAACTGGGTTCCGACATCGTCATGCCGCTGGACGTCTGCCTGGGTTACCCGCACGATCCCGGCGAGGATCGGGCCGCGCTTGAGCGGACGCTGCGCTGGGCCGTGCGTTCCCGCGAGCACCACGCCAGGAGCGGTACCGGAGCGCTCTTCGGGATTGTGCAGGGAGGGTTCGATCCCGCGCTCCGCGCCGAGGCCGCACGGCGGACCGTAGCCTTAGAGTTCCCGGGCTACGCGCTGGGAGGGTTCTCAGTGGGCGAGCCCCGCGAGGTCATGCAGGAGGCGATCGCGGCCGTCGTCGCCGAGCTGCCGCCCTCGCGGCCGCGGTACGTCATGGGGCTTGGAGACACGCCAAGCCTGCTGGAGGCCATCGCCCGCGGGATAGACCTCTTCGATTGCGCGCTGCCGACGCGGGTGGCCCGGACCGGCGTCCTCCTGACGCGGTCCGGCAGGATCAACCTCAGGAACGCCCGGTTTCGGGATGACCTCTCGCCGCCGGACCCGGACTGCGCCTGCCGTGTCTGCACGCGGACCACGCGTGCCTACCTGCGGCACCTTTTTGCCGCCGACGAGATGCTGGGACCCCGCCTGGCGACCTATCACAACCTGGCCTTCATGGGCACGCTGCTCCGGGAGGCGCGCTCGGCGCTGCTCGAGGACCGGTACGAGCACTGGATGTCAGGGGTACTGGCGAGGTATGCCTCGCGGTGGTAAAGTGGAAACTGTTGCCCGGCTCCGATCAAGTAGGAGGGTTTGCTGATGCTCCAACAGCAGTCGCAGGTTGCGGTAATCGCTCTCTGGGTCTTGATCTTCGTGGTGTTCTACCTGTTGATGATCCGCCCCCAGAGGGCCCAGGCGCGCAAGCGCAAGGAGATGCTCGACGGCCTTCGGCGCGGCGATCGGGTAGTCACCATCGGGGGAATCCACGCCACCATCGCCGAGATCAAGGAAGACGTCCTGAACCTGGACCTGGCGCCCAACCTCCGCGTCAAGGCCGACCGGGGGGCCGTGAGCTACGTCCGATCCAAGGCTGAGCCGAAGGGAGAGGAGTGACCACGGAGCAGCGCCCCATCGGCACGCCACCGACCCAGGAGGACGTCAGGCGCGATCCCGAAGTCGAGGCCTTCATCACGAAGGCCAACGAGTACACCGGCGTCATCGGGTACACCGAGCACGGCGTGCGCCACGCCAGCCTGAGCGCGAACATCGCGGTCAACGTCCTGCGCAGGTTGGGGCATGACGCCAGAACCGTCGAGTTGGCGGCGATCGCGGCCTATCTGCACGACGTCGGCAACCTGGTGAGCCGCACGAACCACGAGCAGGCCTCTGCCATGCTAGCCGACCGCATCCTGGCGCGCCTGCAGATGCCGCCCGAGGAGCGGGCCATCGTCATGGGCGCCATAGGCAACCACGAGGAACGGCACGGGGACGTGGTCAGCGCCGTTGGCGCCGCGGTCATTCTGGCCGACAAGTCCGACGTCCATCGCTCGCGCGTGCGCAACCCCGAGCCCAAGACCTTTGACATCCACGACCGTGTGAACTACGCCGCGGAGCACTCGTTCCTGCGGGTGGACGAGAAGAGCAAGACCATCACCCTGGAGCTGACGATTGACACCACGATGTCCCAGGTCATGGAGTACTTTGAGATCTTTTTGGACCGGATGCTGATGTGCCGGCGCGCCGCGGAATTTCTGGGGTCCGGCTTCAAGTTACAGATAAACGGGGTCAAGCTGCTGTAGCCGTGCATGCGCCGAACAGTTGTAGTTCTACCGCTTTTCAACGAGGAGCCGACGCTCGCCCGTGTACTCGACGAGGTGCGGCGGTGGGCTCAGGGCCTGGCCGTGCTCGTCGTGGACGACGGCTCGACCGATCGGTCCCCCGAGGTACTGCGGTCCTGCCCCGACATCACCGTCATAACCCACGCGCATAACGAGGGTTACGGCCAGTCACTGATTGATGGGTTTGCGTATTCCCTGGCCCACGGATACGATGCCGTGGTCACGCTCGACTGCGACGAGCAGCACGAGCCCCGGCAGATACCTCAGTTCGTGGCCGCGCTGGAGGACGCCGACATCGTCTCCGGAAGCCGCTACCTGGACCCGAGCATCGGCGGCGACGATCCTCCGGCCGACCGGCGCCAGCTTAACGAGGAGATCACCGCCCGCCTACGCGTGCTCACGGGATACGCGATTACCGACGCGTTCTGCGGCTTCAAGGCCTACAGCGCCGGCGCGCTCCGCCGCATGACGCTGACCGAGCCCTCCTACGGCCTGCCGCTGCAGGTGTGGATCCAGGCGGCGCACCACCGGCTGCGGGTTAGTGAGCTCCCGGTCCCGCGCATCTACAAGAACCCCGAGCGTCGCTTCTGGGGTGGGCTGGACGACGTGGATGCCAGGCGGCAATACTACGAAGAGGTGCTTCGCAAAGAGGTGGCGCGTTGGCCGTTGTCCTAGCCATAGGTCCGCACCCGGACGACGTCGAGATCGCGATGGGCGGCACGGTCTGCCTGCTGCGCGCACAGGGGCACGAGGTCGTCGTCTGCGATCTGACCGATGGCGAGCCCACCCCGATTGGATCGCCCGAGCGGCGGGCCGCGGAGGCAAACGAGGCCTCACGCCTGCTGGGCGTCCGGCGCCGTCTGACCCTCCGCCTGCCCAACCGGTTTCTCCAAGACACGATCGAGGCGCGGCTTCAGGTAGCCGAGGTGATTCGTGAGGTGCGCCCCGACGTTCTCTTCGTCCCGTACTGGGTGGACGCGCATCCCGATCACGTCGCGGCCTGCGCGCTGGCTGA
>JBKJJG010000005.1:0-3349 GCA_046598155.1 bacterium
GCTCCAGCACGGGCAGGCGCAGCCCGCCGGAAGCCCGCGCCATGTTGACAAGGGTGTTGCTGCCCTCATCGCCGTAGGCGGCCGCATCGGGCAGGGCACCGATCCCGCACCCATCGAGCACTAGAATGATTGTTCTCATGGCACGGTACGCCCGACCGTCATCTGGTCGCGTGGATGGGCACGGCGGTAGGCATCGCGCAGCCGCGATCGGGTCAGGTGGGTGTATATCTGAGTGGTGACAATGCTGGCGTGGCCCAGCATCTCCTGCACCGCGCGCAGGTCCGCGCCGCCGTCGAGCAGGTGCGTGGCAAACGAGTGGCGCAGGGTGTGCGGGCTCAGCGGTTTCCGGATCCCGGCCCGCGCGGCATGGCCTTTCAGCACCGCCCAAACGCCCTGCCGTGTCAGCCGGCCGCCCCGCCTGTTCAGGAACAGGGCCGTCCTGGCGCGGCGTCCGGCAAGCGCGGGACGGGCCAGGACCAGGTAGTTCCTTATGGCGCCCACCGCCTGCGATCCTATGGGCACGATGCGCTCCTTGGATCCCTTGCCCACGCACCGGACGTACTCCATGGACAGGTGCACGTCGCCCGCGTCCAGGGCCACCAGTTCGCCGACGCGCAGTCCGGCCGCGTAGAGAAGCTCCAGAATCGCGCGGTCGCGCAGCGCCGCCGGTTCATCCCCGTGCGGCTGGCTCAGGATCCTCTCGACCTCGTCCACGGTCAGAACGGCCGGCAGCCGGCGCGCGCGCCTGGCCGGCGACAGATCGAGCGCGGGATCGTCCGCGATCTGCCCTTCCCTCAACTGAAAAGCGGTCCAACCCCGGATGGCGGCCAGGCGTCGCGCCACCGTGCTCGGCGCGAGGCCCCTCCGGCGCAGAGCGAGCAGGTACAGGGTCAGCGTCGAGCGACGCACGGCAGCAGGCTCGGTCACGCCGTGCCGCGCCGCGAAAGCCGAGAAGTCCTCGAGGTCGCGGGCGTAGGCCTCGACCGTGTTCCGGGCCAGGCCGCGCTCGGCCAGCGCGTAGTTCAGATAGGCTTCGCCGGAGGCTTCCATGGCCGACGGCCGGCCCTCATCCCCGCGCATCCTTCACCGCAAACACCGGGATGCCGCCACGGTGCTCCGCTCCAGTGCGGCGCGTACGAACGCGCCGTAGAGCGGGTGCGGGCGGTTGGGCCGGGACCGGTACTCGGCGTGGAACTGCGTCCCCACGAACCAGGGATGATCGGACAGCTCGATGATCTCCACCAGGTCCTGTTCCGGGAAGATTCCGGTGACCCGCATCCCGCGGGCTTCCAGGATCGGCCTGTAGGCGTTGTTCACCTCGTACCTGTGGCGGTGACGCTCCCCCACCTCCGAGACGCCGTACGCCTCGAAGGCACGGGAGCCGGGCGTGATGCGGCAGGGATACCGCCCCAGCCGCATCGTGCCGCCCAACTCGGCGATTCCCCGCTGTTCGGCCAGCAGGGAGATGACCGGGTGAGGCGTCTGCGGATCAACCTCGGTGGTGTTGGCTCCATCCAGCCCGCAGACGTGCCGGGCAAACTCGACCACGGCCCACTGGAGACCGAAGCAGATGCCCAGGAACGGGACCCCCTCCTCGCGCGCGTACCGGATCGCCCGCACCTTGCCCTCAACCCCCCTAGCCCCGAAGCCGGGGCACACCAGCAGCCCGTGCAGGGGGGCGAGTTGGGCGGCCAGGTCGGCCTGTCCCCACCCCTCGATCTGCTCCGAGTCCAACTTCGTTATCTCCACGCCGCAGTCGTTGGCCACACCGCCGTGCCGCAGGGCCTCGACGATACTGACGTATGAGTCCTCGACCCCCATGTACTTGCCCACAAGACCGATGCGCACGCTGCGCTGCGGATGCAACACCCGGCCGACGATCGCGCGCCACTCTGCCAGATCGGGCTCGGGCAGGTCGAGCCCCAGCCGCTGGAAGATGATCCTATCCAACCCTTCTTCCTCCAGAATCAGGGGCACCTCGTAGATGCTGCGCGCGTCAATTGCCTGGATGACCGCTTCGGGCTCGACGTCGCAGAACAGCGCGATCTTCTCCTTGAGTGCCCGGCCCAGCGGCCGCTCGGTCCGGCAGACGATGACGTCGGGCTGGATGCCAATGCTGCGCAGCTCCTTCACGCTGTGCTGGGTCGGCTTTGTCTTCAACTCGCCGGCGGCTCGCAGGTACGGCACCAACGAAACGTGTATGTACATCACGTTCTGCTCGCCCGCGGTGCGGCGGAACTGCCGGATCGCCTCCAGAAACGGCAGGCTCTCGATGTCGCCGACGGTCCCGCCCACCTCGGTGATGAGAACGTCGGCCCCGGTGGCGGCGGTCAGCGAGCGGATCTCGTCTTTGATCTCGTTGGTCACGTGCGGGATCACCTGGACCGTGCCTCCCAGGTATTCCCCGCGGCGCTCGCGGGCGATGACCGCGTTGTAGATCTTCCCGGTGGTCGTGTTGTTGGCGCGGCCCAGGTCTTCGTCTATGAAGCGTTCGTAGTGCCCCAGGTCCATGTCGGTCTCGGCACCGTCGTCGGTCACGAACACCTCGCCGTGCTGGTGCGGGTTCATGGTGCCCGCGTCCACGTTGACGTACGGGTCGAACTTGAGCATAGTGACCCGCAGCCCGCGGCTCTTCAGCAGCCTCCCGATCGAGGCCGCGGTTATTCCTTTGCCCAGCGCGGAGGCCACGCCTCCGGTAACGAAGATGTACTTGGTCACGATCTTCCTCCCCGCCTCAGCAGTTCCAGAGCGTGTTCGCGCGCGATCTGCGTGGGGCGCCGCCCTCCCAGCATCCTGGCGACCTCCTCCACGCGCTCCTGCGGCCCCAGCGGCCGTACTCGCACCCTGGTACGCCCGCCGCTCATCTCCTTGCTCACCCAGTAGTGGCGGTCGGCCAGACTGGCCACCTGGGGCAGGTGCGTCACGCAAAGGACCTGGCGCTTGCGACCGACCGCGGCCAGCAGCCCGCCTACCGAACCCGCGGCCCTGCTACCGACGCCCGCATCCACCTCGTCGCAGATGAACACCGGCACGGCGCCGGCCTCGGCCAGCACGTGGCGCAGCGCCAGCATGATCCGGGACAGCTCCCCGCCCGAGGCGATGCGCGCAAGCGGTCTGGGCGCCTCGCCCGGGTTAGCCGCCAGGAGGAACTCCACCCGATCGGCTCCGTCCGGACCAACGGCAACGCGGCGATCACCCAGCAGCAAGCCGTCCGGATCCGGATTGCAGTCGAACCCGACGATCAGCCGCGTGCTCGCCATCTCCAGCGACCGCAGCGCCTGCTCCACGCCGGCCTCCAACCGGGAGGCGGCCTCACGCCGAAGCCGCGAGAGGCGGGCGCACCGTTCGG
>JBKJJG010000011.1:0-2319 GCA_046598155.1 bacterium
CGACCTGCTCGCGGGGTTGCACATCCGGGAAACCCTGCACGAGCTTCATCTCGATCCGGATCGATGGTGGTTGGTGGATCTCAGCCCCCCGCAAAAGACCAAGCGGATCAACCGCGCCGGCCGAACGCTCACGATCACGCCCGAGCTGCTCATCTGGGGGACGACAGGCATCGGACGGCCGCTGGGCGATCCCGATAAGGTGACGCAGTACCTTGCAAGGGGCGAGGCCGGGAAGTTGACCCGCCGCCTGGAGAGCGATGTGAAAGCACTCTACGCCTTCTACCGCTACGGCATCCTGCACCGCGGCGTCCGGCTCCGCTGGGGCTTCCTCGACGAGGTTCTCGGCGTGGATTGGACCCTGCCCGGCGATCCACACCTGTACGACATCCTCAACCGGGCCCTGCAGGCCGGTGCCCCGGTAGACATCGTGGTCGGGTCGGCGCCGGGGTGGGCCGATCCGTGGTCGCGCGCCCGCCGCGTCGAGGTTGTGAATATCGAGCACTGGGTCGTGACGGTGAGAGAGGGCACCGAGAAGATTCCTATCGACCGCCGCGAATTTCAGGCGGTCCGCATGGTCGGGGCGCGAGAAGCCCCATGGCCAGACCGGCGTGACGATGGCCGGACTCCGGCGTGGTCTTAGTGGTCTTACCCAATCGACGGGGAAGTCGGGCTGAAGTAGCTGGCGACGACCTGAGGGATCCGCAGGTAATGACTGTCAGTCGTGAGAATGCGAAGTCCGTGCTGCATGGCGCTGGCGGCGATCCAGAGGTCGTTGGCGGGAATTGGAGTTCCGGCGCTTCGCAGGGCGTGCAGGATCACGGCGTACCGCACGGCGGTCTCGCCGTCCATGCCCAGCACGTTGACCCGCGGCGATGAGAGAAACTCCTGCAGTTGTCGTTCATTCTTCGCTCTGTGCGAGCCTTTCATGAAGCCGGCCAGTAACTCCCCCAAGACGACCGGCGTTACGCAGATCTCCTCGGCCTGCTGAAGAGCCGCCTTCACCTCGAGATGCCCGCGCATGAAGGCCGCATACGCTGAGGTGTCCAGCAGGACTCGTGTCACGTCCACATGTTGGGGTCGATGACGCGCTGTTCCCGAAGAGCGGCCTCAAACGCCTCGGCCTCTACCTTTGTCCAAGATCCGGCCAGAGCATCAAGTTCATGGTAGAGGGCTCCCGGCCGCCGTTCGCCAGTGCCCGTAGCGTCCTGGAGCAGGCTGATGGCAGCCCTGGTCACGCTCGTCCGTCGCTCGCGCGCCCGGCGCAGAATGACCCGGGCAAGTTCCGGCGGGATATTGCGGAGTGTGATCACCTTCACGGGCTGCCTCCAGGTGATGCATAGTTACATCAGCTTGCATCATAATAGCATCACACCGAATGGCGGTCAAGTTCTCAAGGCGCACGCACTCCAGGATTACCGGCGCCAGGGCGGTGATCAGCCCCAAGGTCGGCGGGAAGTTCAGCGCCTATGACGGGTACTGCAGCGGCGTCAGATTGACATCGCGGGTACGAATGGATATTCTAGTATTACTTCTTGACGTGGTAAGGAGCGATTTGCGAGTATGACAAGCCGATCCGTGGTCACCGCGAAGGGCCAGGTCACCATCCCCAAGGACGTTCGGGACGCGCTGCAGATAAGTGAGGCCGATGTGGTTGAGTTCGAGATCCGGCCGGGAGAGGCGATCGTGCGACCGGTGAAGCAGACCTTCATGACCCGGTTCAGCTCGATCCCGCCGGGGCGCCGCCCTGAGCCCTGGAAACGCGTCCGGAAACAGGTGGCAGGTGACGTCGCACGGCGCGCCGCGAGGAAGCGCCGTGGATGATCCCGGGCAGCAGCCCCGCAGGCGGCGCGAACGGATCTTCGTTGACACCAACGTCTTCCTCCGCTTCCTCACCGGCGATGATCCGAAAAAGGCCCAAAGGTGCCGGGCACTGTTCGAGCGCGCGGAGCAGGGCCAGGCGGAGGTCCAGATTGACGTACTGGTCCTAGCCGAGCTTGCCTGGACGCTGCGCTCGTACTATGGACGCCCCCGCGAGGAGATCGCAACCACGCTGGAGCAGATCCTGGACATGCGCTCCGTCCGCATCCCGGGCAAGGCGACCCTACGGGAGGCGGTAGGGCTGTACGCGCGGCACAACGTGGACTTCATTGATGCGTGCCATGCCGTGGAGGCGCGCCGCCGGGGCGCCCAACGGTTCTACTCCTACGACGAGGACTTCGACCGCCTCGAGGTCAGGCGCGAGGAACCCTGAGACGTCACAGACCCTGATCCTTGCCGGAGAGTCGCGCTACCCCCTCGGTCGGTTTCCGAGATCTCTCC
>JBKJJG010000163.1:0-2804 GCA_046598155.1 bacterium
ACCGAGCCGTCGGCGATAAACGCCGCCAGTCCGAGCGCGCCCAGGGCCTCTTGCAGGGCCAGGTAGTCCTCCAGCGTGTCGCGGTGGCGCAGCCCGGCAGCCGCGTCGAGGTTCGCCCACACCAGACCGGCCTGAACCACCGCGGGCAGCTCATCGAAGAGCAGCGTCTGTGCCAGCTTGGCCAGCACCTTGCGTCCCTCGGCAGGGAGCCCAATCGTCAGTCGGATCTCGGCGAACTCCTCACTGACCGTGCAGCACGAGCGCCGCAGGATCTCCCCCCCACCCGTATGGATCGCGACGGGCGCGGCCTTCCCCTGCCACCGGGCGCGGACATGGCGTCCTATCGCCTCGTGCACCGCGCGCGACAGGAAGTCCTCCGCCGCGAGCCGGCCGGATGGACTCCCCAACATCGCCAGCGGGACCGCTACCTCGGCCTGGTCCATGCGCACGCGGGCCCAGCAGGACGGCGAGACAGGGTCGGGATGGATAGCGTCCAGGTGCAGCTCGAACCGGTCGAAGCGGTAGGCGCCGGCCAGGTTCCGGTAGAGCTGGGTGCCCTTGCCGTTCATCACGATCAGCTTGTCGCGCAGGCGATCGGAAGGCAGCATCTCGAATCCCCCTTACCGGCCGGCGGCAGCCGGCGCTGCCTTGCGCGCCAAGCCCAGCCGCTGCCGGGCCACCAGCACCCCGCGTTGGAGCTGGGTGTCGCGGCCCTGATCTAGATCGAAAACCGGTAGCGCCACAGGGATGTCGGGAGAGACCCCGACCCCTTCCAGGCGCCGCCCCATCCCGGTTGAAAGCCTGAGCACGGTCACGCTGAGCGCTGACCCATCCGAGAGATCGTAGAGCACCGCGGCCTCGACCGCGCCGCTGGTCTTGGCGCCCATCAGCGTCGCGCGGCCGTGCTCCTGCAGGGCGGCGGCCAAGAGCTCGGCGGACGAGGCGCTTCCCTCGTCAACAAGCACAACGACCGGCACGTGCGAGGGCAGGATCGGCGCCGCGGATGTCCGAACCGTCCGCGTGCGTCCCCCACGGGAGGTCTCCTGGTAGATGGGCTGGCCCGGGAGAAGCAGGGCGTTCGTAACCGCGGTCAGCTCGTGCAGGTAGCCGCCGCTGTTGGACCGGAGGTCGAGCACCAGCGCGCGCATGCCGCCGGCGAGCATCCGCTCCAGCGCCTGGCGGAACTCCGCTCCGGTGCGGGTGATGAACTGGTAGAGCTGAAGGTGGCCGATTCCGCCATCGAGGACCCGGGCCTGGAAGATCGCGGGGACCTGGATCGGAGCCCGCGTTACGGTCAGCGTGATCGCGTCCACCCGGCCGGGGCGGTCAAGCGTGAGCGTCACCGAGGTCCCTGCAGGGCCGCGAATCGTCCCGGCCACCTGCTCCACCTGGAGTCCGGTGGTAGGGGTCGCGTCAATTCTCAAGATGCGGTCCAACGGCTGCACGCCGACGGCCTCCGCCGGGCTGCCGGGGATAACGTCGCGCACGTAGAAGCGCCCCTCGCGCGGCATCAGCACCACCCCGACGCCCGAGAATGCCGCCTGCTGGCGCTGCCGCGCCTGGCGCTCACGGTTCTGCTCAGGGGTGAGGAAGCCGGTGTGAGAGTCGCGAAGCACCGCGGTCATGGCACGGATCGCGGCGTAGGCCAGCGAGGCGCCTGAGACGCGGCCGCCGGATGCGGCGACCGCGGCGCCAAACCGGAGGCGGAACGCGGCATCGGCCTGCCCGTTCGGGGTGCCGGGCGGGATGTCGGCGAGGTCGGCCTGGATGCCCGCCGCCGAGAGCGCCGAACGCAGCCCTCCGATCGCCCCGTTCAATAGAACTACGGAGTCCACGGGATCCACGTACCGCTCGCGGAGCAGCCCCAGCGCCTCCAGCGCCAGGCCTGCGTCGGCGGCGTGCGCAGGAGGCGCCGCTGACAGCGGCACCATGACCAGGGACAGGAGCAGGATGGCTACGGGAAGGTGCAGTCGCGCCCCCCGGGTTGCAAATGGCCTCATCTCAAGTTCTCCCAGTTTGCTGGATCCCAGATAACGGGCCGGAACGGTACCAGCCGAATGATCCAGGTGTTGAACGCAAACAGCAGGTCGGTCACCATGGCGCCGCCCATCACGACGAGAAAGATCCCGCTGACCGTCGAAACCGAGCGGGCGTGTTGGCGCAGCCACCCCACGGCATCGAACGCGGCCGTCATCAATGCCGCCGTAACGAGAAATGGCAGGCCAAGGCCGAGCGAGTAGGCAAACAGCAGCAGCGCGCCGCTTGACGCCGTCTGCGCCGTCGCTGCCATCGTGAGCACCGCGGTGAGCACAGGACCCACGCACGGTGTCCAGGCGAAGCCGAACGCCATGCCGACGGGAAACGCGCCTATCAGCCCGAAGGGCCGGCGTCGTACCTGGAAACGGCGCTCCCGCGAGAGCCCGGGCACCCGGATCACGCCCAGCACGCCAAGGCCCATGAAGATCACCAACGCGCCTCCCAGGCGCGTCAGCAGCAGGCGGTTCTCGAGCACAAGGGCTCCCAGGACTGAGGCCGCGGCGCCCATCGCGGTAAAGATCGTGGCGAAGCCCAGGACGAACAGGCCCGTAGCCGCCAGAATTCGGCCCAGGTGCCGCCGCCGCTCCTCCACGCTCATCTCTGCCAGGGAGAGGCCTGAGACGAACGAGAGGTAGCCCGGAATCAACGGAACGATGCAGGGACTGAGGAAACCCAGCACGCCGGCTGCGAAGGCCAGGATCAGGTTGACCTCAATCATCCTCGGTTCACCATACGGGTATTATGCCACAGCGCCGCCCGGGTGTGGG
>JBKJJG010000188.1:0-9027 GCA_046598155.1 bacterium
CCAGCAAGTCTACGAGGGCGCCGCGTATCGCGGCGAAGTCTATGCGCGAATCAACAAGGGTGTTGTCGAAGTCAAAGATGACGAGGGGCGGAGGGGCATCCATCTTGGGCGGCCTGCTTGTTGATTCTTCATCGCCAGCGCCGTCCCTTCACGATGAGAGGGGACCGTCATGAGCGATCGGCCAGCGCACCGGACCATAGCCGCTCTTCCAGGTTACGTGGGCGAGGAGGTAGAGCTCCGGGGATGGCTGCAGCATAGGCGCAGCAGCGGCAAGATACTCTTCCTCCTGGTACGCGATGGCACGGGCGCGGTGCAGGTCATCATGAGTCGGCAGGAGGCGCCCGAGCAGGTCTTCGCGACAGCGGACCGGCTCCCGCAGGAGAGCAGCGTTATTGTGACGGGCGTGGTGCGGGCAGATACCCGTGCCCCAGGAGGCGTGGAGATCACCGCGAGTTCGTTGCTCGTCGTGCACGAGGCCGAGCCCTACCCGATCACGCCAAAGCCGCACGGGATCGAGTTCCTGATGGATCACCGCCACCTGTGGCTGCGCAGCAGCCGCCAGCAGGCCATCATGCGGGTCCGTGCCGAGGTGATCCGGGCGATGACCGACTACCTCGACGGGCACGGTTTCCTGCGCGTGGACGCGCCGATCCTCACGCCCGCGGCGGTGGAGGGGACGACGACGCTCTTCGAGACGCAGTACTTCGATCTGGGATCGGCCTACTTGACCCAGTCGGGCCAGCTCTACAACGAGGCCGCCGCCATGGCTTTCGGGCGCGTGTATTGCTTCGGCCCGACGTTTCGGGCAGAGAAGAGCAAGACGCGGCGGCACCTGATCGAGTTCTGGATGCTCGAGCCCGAGGTCGCCTACCTCGATCTGGACGGGTACATGGCGCTGGCGGAGGATTTCGTGAGCAGCGTCGTGGCCCGGATCCTCGACCGCTGCCGAGAACCGCTTGCCACGCTTGAACGCGACCTGGCCCCGCTCGAGCGCGTCACCCAACCCTTCCCGAGGATCTCCTACGATGAGGCGCTGCGGCTTCTCTCGGCGGCCGGGAAGCCCGTGGTCTGGGGCGAGGACCTGGGGGGTGACGAGGAAACCGCGGTCAGCCAGCAGTTTGACCGGCCGGTTTTCATCCACCGGTACCCCACGCGCTGCAAGGCCTTCTACATGCAGCCGGATCCCGACCGTCCGGACGTCGTGCTGGGCGCGGACCTGATCGCTCCGGAGGGATACGGGGAGATCATCGGCGGCGGGCAGCGCGTCCACGACCTGGACCTACTGCGTGCGCGCCTGGCGGAACACGGCCTGCCTGAGTCCACCTATCAGTGGTACCTGGACCTGCGCCGCTACGGGTCGGTGCCCCACTCGGGCTTCGGGATCGGCATCGAGCGCACCGTCGCCTGGCTGTGCGGCATTGAGCACGTGCGGGAGGCCATTCCGTTCCCGCGACTGCTCAACCGGCTCTACCCGTAGGGCCGACAGGCGGGCGGAATGGGCCGTTTGGCACACTCCCGCCTGGGGTGAGGTGCCTCTGACCACAAGGGCCGAGGCCGGGACGGAGATCTACCGTCCGGCGGAGAGCAGCCTGCGGCTCCATCCGAGGACGGTCTGCGCATCCGCCAGGGCCTGCTGCGCGTCTTCATGCGTATACAGGTGTTGAGGCGCGGTGCCCATCCGTTCGTCCCCATAGAAGCTCAACTCTCGCTCCCGGCTGAGCCGCCGGGAGATGGAGGCCATCCGGTCGCTCTCGCCTCGCAGTGCGTCCGGAAAGCGCGATGCGTGGTCTTTCAGAATAACACCCACGTCGTGCACCCTGGGTACCTCGACCCCGACCTCGCGCAGGGCCGACTTCAGGGCGATTTCTGCAACCTCTTGCGCCCGGCGAACCACTAGGTTCCATGCCCCTCGGCCAGTTCCCGGTTCGTCATATGTGGAACACATCGCCTGGCCGATAGTCGGGCTTGAGGTCCCAATAGCGGAGAGAGCCACACCGGATCCGCCGGGCTCCCAGCCGCTCCAGGGACTGGCGGAGGCCCGCCAGGACGCCGGCGAAGAAGCCGTCACGGTCGAACAGGAGGAGCGCGTCTTCCACCATGTCCAGGTACAGCGCCGTGGTCTGCTGTGCCTCTTCCGGTGTCTTCAGGATGGGACGAATCTCCACAAGGACCCCCGTACGCATGAGCCGACGGAGATCAGCGTCGACCCGCGCGTCGGCATCACGCAGCACCTCCTGGCGCGCGAGACGGGAGGCGGGCAGGCCTTCGGCGACGACCAGCAGATCGATATCGGAGCGCTCCGCCGCCTCCCCCCTTGCGACGGAACCGAAGAGGACAACCGAAACCAGAGAGTCACCAATGCTCTCTCGCAGGGCCTCGGAGTATGCCTTGGCGAGGTCTCTGCGTATGTCGCTGACGACGCTTGCGCCTTGTTCCGGCACAGGGAATTGCGGCCTCCCCTTGAAAGTGACTGTCTCACCTCCCCATTCTTCAGACAGGCCGGGAATCCCTTGGGAAAATGGTCCGGGTTCCCCCGCGGGGCGCCGTGCTGCCAGTGGTGGCGCAGGAGAGCCGGCGTGGGCTGGGGGCGGGCGCCCTGGCCCCCTCAGAGTGATGCTAGGCACACGCCGGTGGTCACCAATGGAGGCTAACGAGTCGAACACCAACATCATAGGCCAAGGGAAGTGCCCACTCCCGGGCCTTGCCTGGCCGCAAGGCGTTGTGGTAGCATTGCGGAGAAGACCGCTGCAGAAGGCGTCCGGCTCTCCGCCGGCAGGCATGTTGTTGCGAGTGGGTGAGGTTGCCCGCTCGTTTTTCATGCGGCGGGGTGAGGAGACGGGTTCGTGCCACACGCACCATGGAAGGAAGAGGTCGAGCACCTTGCCGTGGCAGTCGCGGCAAGGTGGGGGTATGCCCTGGCCGGTGTCGAGATCGTTGGCGAAGGGCGGCGCCCGCTGATCAGGGTCAGCGTGGAGGGAGAGGAACCCGTGACCGTGGATGCGTGCACCAGGATCTCCGAGGAACTGGGGCGCGCGTTGGATCTGCACGACCCGATCCCGCACGCGTACATTCTTGAGGTGGCCTCGCCGGGGATGGACCGGCCGCTACACGGCGAGGGCGACTTCCGTCGGTTCGCAGGACGCAAGATCGAGCTTGTAGCGCGTGAACCCCTGGAGGGGCGCCGTCGGTGGAAGGGTCGGCTGTTGGGAGTTGACGCCGACAGCGTGGTGGTGGAGATGGAGAACCAGTTGGTACGGCTGCCGTTGGAGCAGGTCGCCTCGGCGCGATTGGTTGTAGAGATGGAGGATCTTCGCCAAGACCTTGCCAAGGGGGGGCGCGGTAGGTCATGAACTTGGAGCTGCTGCGGGCGCTCGATCAGATCGAGGAAGAGAAGGGCATCGGCAAGGACGTCATCATAGACGCGATCGAAGCGGCCTTGCTGTCCGCCTACAAGAAGAACCTCGGTGCCACCGCCCAGAGCATGCGCATCGAGATGGACCGCACGACGGGCGAGATGCGGGTCTACCAGGTGCGCACCGTGGTGGAGGATGTAGACGACCCGACGCTGCAGATCGCGCTTGTCCAGGTGCGTGAGTGGGACCCCACGGCCCAGGTGGGCGAGATGGTCGAGGTTGAGGTTACGCCCAAGGACTTCGGTCGCATCGCCGCGCAGACTGCCAAGCAGGTGGTCGTGCAACGGCTCCGGGAAGCGGAGCGGGAGATGGTCTACAAGGAGTTCCGCGACCGTGAGGGCGACATCGTTACCGGGATCGTGCAGCGAATAGAACGGAAGAACGTCTTCCTGGACCTGGGCCGCATCGAGGCCGTGCTGCCACCCCCTGAGCAGATCCCGCGTGAAGGATACAGACAGGGTGAGCGCGTGAAGGCGTACGTGGTCGAGGTGCGACAGGGCACGCGCGGCCCGCAGATTGTGGTTTCGCGGACGCACCCCGGACTGCTCAAGCGGCTCTTTGAGATAGAGGTGCCGGAGGTCTACGAGGGAATCGTGGAGATAAAGGCGATCGCCCGCGAGGCCGGCACGCGCAGCAAGATCGCGGTCGCTTCCCGGGATCGCAACGTGGACGCGGTGGGCGCCTGCGTCGGGCCGAAGGGATCGCGCGTGCAGGCGATCGTGGACGAGCTACGCGGCGAGAAGATAGACATCGTTGCCTGGAACCCTGACCTCTCGCAGTTCGCCGCGGCCGCGCTCAGCCCGGCCAGGGTGGTACGGGTTGAGATCGTAGAGGCCACCAAGACGGCGCTCGTAATCGTGCAGGATCACCAGTTGTCGCTGGCCATCGGACGCGAGGGCCAAAATGCCCGGTTGGCAGCCAAGCTTACCGGCTGGCGCATTGACATCAAAAACGAGACACAGATTCGGGAGATCGAGGCGCAGAAGATTTTCGTGGATCTCCCTGAAGAGGAACCGGTCCCGGTCGAGACAGCCGCCGCCCCTGTCGCCGCGGACGAACCGCCGGCATAACGGGCGGCCTGGACAGATGTCCCGGATCAAGCACGTGCCACAGCGCCAGTGCGTTGCGTGCCGGCAGGTGCGGCCGAAACGCGAGATGGTGCGGGTAGTGCGCACGCCCGCGGGAGAGGTCCGCGTGGATTCGACGGGAAAGGTGTCAGGGCGCGGGGCGTACGTCTGCCCTGATGCCGCATGCGCCGATACCGCGGTACGGGAGCACCGGCTGCAGCATGCGCTCGAGGTAGCAATCCCTGAGGCGATCGTAGAAGACCTGCGAGCGACGGCGGGCCGCGGCGCGCAGGCTCCCGGTCGAAGTTAGAGGAGGCCCCTGGATGCGGGTGTACGAACTGGCAAAGGAACTGGGGCTGAGCACCAAAGAGCTGATGGACGTGCTTGCGACGCTCAAGGTGCCGGTCAGGAGCCACAGCAGCAGCCTGAGCGTGGTAGCCGAGCAGCGCGTCCGGGTGCACGTAGCGGCCACGCGGCCTTCCAAGGGAAAGAAGCATGCAGCGGCGCCGGCCGCGGCAGCGGCGGCACCGCCGCCGGCGACCGTGGCCCGGCCCGAGACAAAGACCCCGACCGGCGAGCGGATTTTGGGCATGCGGAAGATCGTACCCCCACCGCCTCCGCCCGTGGTGGAACCCGTCCAGTTGCCCGAGGCGCCGGCAGTGGCGCAACCCCAGGCCGCGCCAACCGCTCCGGTGGCAGCAGCCCCGGTTGGTACGGCGGCCGCCGCTCCTCAGGCAGCCGCGGCTCCCCCGACGGCCGCGAGCGCCGTTGAGGCGCCTCCACCACCGAAGGGGATAAGTATCCAGCCGGTCAGGCCGCCCAGGCGAGAGATCGCGAAGGAAGCGCCCCGCGAGCCGGCAGGCCGCGGCGCAGCGCCTCCGCCGGTTGCCCTCCCGCCGCGTGCTCCGGTGACAGGTGACCGCCGCCGCCCGCCTGTGGGTCCCAGCAAACAGCCCAGCAAGCCCGCGTTTCAGCCGCGCAGGCCCATGTACCGTCTGCCCCGGCGCAGGCGGCGCTCACGGGCGCGTTCAACCGAGATCGCCGCGGTGGAGACGGCGCTCCCTGTCGCCGTGGAGATCGAGTTGGCTGGGCCGATCAGCGTGGGCGATCTGGCGTCGCGGCTGAACGTCGCCGTGGGCGAGATCGTACGGCGCCTGCTCGACCAAGGCGTGCTGGCCGGGATCAACCAACAGATCCCAGTCGACATGGCCTCCCGGGTCGCCGAGTCGTTCGGCACCGCTGTGCAGCGGCCGCGTCCGGCGCCTGCGGGGCATCAGGCCGTGAAGAAGATCGAGCGGATGGTCGTGGCCGTCGGTGAGGGCGCCGTTCCCAGACCGCCCGTGGTCACGGTCATGGGACACGTTGACCATGGGAAGACGACCCTTCTGGACGCGATACGCCAGACCCGCGTCGCCGAGGCGGAGTTCGGAGGAATCACGCAACACATCGGGGCATCCGTGGTGCAGTCCGGCGGCCGAGAGGTCGTGTTCATAGACACCCCGGGGCACGCCGCCTTCACCGCCCTGCGGGCGCGCGGCGCGCAGGTGACCGACGTGGCGGTGCTGGTCGTGGCAGCCGACGATGGCGTCATGCCCCAGACCGTCGAGGCGGTCAACCATGCCAGGGCGGCAGGAGTACCCATAGTGGTTGCCATCAACAAGACGGACCTGCCTCAGGCCAATCCCGACCGCGTCAAGCAGGGGCTGGCCGAACTGGGGCTGGTGCCTGAGGAGTGGGGCGGGGACACGATCATGGTGTCTGTGTCCGCCCGGCAGAAGACCGGGCTGGACCAACTGATCGAGATGATACTGCTCGTGACGGAGCTCCAGGATCTGCGCGCCGAGGTGGATCGCCCCGCACGCGGGACGATCATCGAGTCTCGCCTTGACAGGGGCCGGGGTCCTGTGGCGACGGTTCTGATCCAGGAAGGACGCCTGCGGGTCGGGGACTCCATCGTTGCCGGGGAGACCCACGGCCGTGTTCGCGCCATGCTGGACGCGCGGGGTGCCCGAATTGATCAGGCGACGCCCTCGACGCCCGTCGAGGTCCTGGGGCTCATGGCGGTTCCCACGGCCGGCGACCTCCTGGAGGCGGTGCGCGACGAGCGGGTCGCGCGGGTGGCGGCGGAGGAGCGTCGGGATCGCCGGCGCGCATCCGAGCAGGCCGCGGCGCATCCCGCGGCCGTTGTGGGGTTGGGGGAGGGTCCGAAGGAGCTGCGCGTCATCATCAAGGGTGACGCGCATGGGTCGGTCGAGGCGCTGCAGGCGGCCGTTCCTAAGCTGTCGGGACCTGAGGTGAAGGTTAGCGTCCTGCACGCGGCGGTCGGCAACGTCACCGAGTCGGACATCATGCTCGCCGCGGCCAGCCGGGCCATCGTCGTAGGGTTCAACGTGAGGCCCGAAGCCCAGGTACGGCGGATCGCCGAGGAAGAGCGCGTAGATCTACGCGTGTACCGCGTGATCTACGAGGCGCTTGACGACCTGGCAGCCGTGCAGAAGGGTCTGCTCGCGCCCAAGCTTCAGGAGGTAGTCCTGGGACAGGCCGAGGTCAGGCAGGTGTTCACCATCTCCCGCCTGGGAGTCATCGCTGGTTCATACGTCACAGGGGGGCAAATCGTGCGCGGCGCGAAGGCCCGGATCGTCCGCGACGGCGTCGTGGCATACGATGGAAAGATCGGCTCGCTGCGCCGGTTCAAGGAGGACGTCCGCGAGGTGACCGACGGGTTCGAGTGCGGCATCGGTCTCGAGCGCTTCAACGACGTCAAGGAAGGCGATCTGATCGAGGCCTACGAGGTGCAGGAAGTACCCGCGTAGGCGTCCGCGGCGCAGGCCTGGAGGATGGGCAGATCATCGTCGGGGTTGTCCGTGTTGAACTGAGCCTGCCAGGCGCAAGAGGGCTGAAGGACAAGCGCCGTCTGGTGAAAGGATTGATTGACCGGGCGCAGAACCGATTTCGGGTCTGCGCCGCCGAGGTAGACCACCAGGACAACTGGCGACGCGCGACCGTTGCGTTTGCCTGTCTTTCCACCTCCACGAGTCACGCGCACGCCGTCCTGGCCAAGGTTGCCGATTTCGTCGAGCGCCAGGCGGATCTGGTCGTGATGGGGTTCCAGGTCGAAATTCGGTGATGGAGCGAACGACAATGGCTGGCACCCGCGCCCAACGGCTGGCCGAGGTGATTCGCACCGAGGCCAGCAACATCATCCGGCAGGGTCTCAGCGATCCGCGCATCGGGTTCATTTCCATAACCGACGTGGTGGTCAGCGGGGACCTCCGTCACGCCAAGATCTTCGTCAGCGTGCTCGGTGACCAGGAGGCGAAGCAGCGGACCATGGCAGGGCTGGACCGGGCAACGGGACACGTCCGCTCCCAGCTCAGCGCCCGGCTGGCGATGCGGTTCGTGCCGGAGATCCTCTTCCGTCTCGACGAGTCCATCGAGCGCGGGGCCCGCGTGGCGTCCCTGCTTCGGGAAGCAAAACAGGAGGGAACGCGTGGACCCTCGGGAGACCATAGCCCGGACGCTTAGAGCCAGCGACCACACGCTGATCGTCTGTCACCTGAATCCCGACGGCGACTGCCTGGGTGCGGGCCTTGCGCTCTGCGCCGCGATGGAACGGATCGGCGTGGACGCGACGGTCGCGTGCGAGGACGGTGTGCCCGACTCCCTGGCGTTCTTGCCCGGCGCGAGCAGGGTGGTCAGGGCAGTCCCGGACGCCCTGGGCATTCCCGTTGCGGTGGCGCTGGAGTGCAGCACCTTGGATCGGGCAGGAGCTTTGGCGCCTGCCCTGAGGCGCGCCGGGACGCTCATCGCGATAGACCATCACAGCGAGCGCCCCTCATGTGCCCAACTGACGTACTGGGATCCGGCGGCCGCGGCGGTCGGCGAGCTGGTCATGGATCTGATCACGCAACTGGGGGTGGCCATTGATCGCCCCATTGCCACCTGCCTGCTCGCGGCCCTGGTGACGGATACGGGCGTCTTTCGGTACGCCAACACAACGCCGCGCACGCTTCGGCTGGCCGCGGAGCTGATGGAGCGGGGCGCGAGTCTTGGGGAGGTCGTGCGCGCGGTGTACGAGGAACAGCCCGCGCCCGCGGTGCGGCTCTTGGGTCACGCCCTGGCTGCCGGCCGGCTGCACGACAGCGGCGCGGTGGCAATGACCACGGTAACGCCGGCGATGCTGGCCGCTGCCGGGGCCGGACCAGATGACGTTGCGGGCATCGCCGCGGTGCTTCGGACGATCTCGGGCGTTCGGCTGGCCGTCGTGCTGGAAGATCGGGGAGACACCGTCCGGGTTTCGATCCGGGCCAGGGATGGAGCGCGCGCCGACCGAATGGCCCACGAGTTGGGTGGAGGAGGACACGGCGGCGCCGCAGGAGCTGAGATGAAGTGCGGAATCGAGGAAGCGGTAACACGCGTCCTGTCAGCCGCGTCGCGGGCGATCCACCCGGCGGGCGATGACGCGTAGGCCCCCGGCGCAGGACCCGGTCCACCTCTGTGGGGCGCTCAACGTGCTCAAGCCGCCCGGGATGACCTCGCACGACGTG
>JBKJJG010000281.1:0-3733 GCA_046598155.1 bacterium
ACGTTGATGAGTACTGCTCCCGGCTTTGCGGCAGCGAGTTCCTTCCGTCCGATCAACCCCTCGGTCTGCCGGGTATGAGGGGTGGCCAGGACGAGATAGTCCGCCGCTCCCAGCAGCAAGGGCAGTTCGGCCATCGGCACCAGCCCGTCAACCTCCGCATCCTGGTCGTCGGCCTCGAGGGTTCGCCGGGTGGCGATGACCCGCATTCCAACCCCGCGGCACACCCTCGCGACCTCGCGGCCGATCGTTCCAAGACCGATGAGGCCGACCGTGGCGCCCCGGAGATCGCGGCCGCAGTATCGCAGCCACCGGTGCGCCGCCTGATCGCGTACCATTCGGAATCCATCCTTGGCGAACCACAGGATCGCCATGAGCACGAAATCGGCCAGCGGCTTCGCGTGGATCCCTTTTGCGGTCGTGAAGGTGATCGGGCTGTCGAGAAGACCTGTCCGCAACAGGAGCTGGCCGATCCCGGTGCTGGTGGCCTGAATCCACCGCACCCTGGGGATGAGGGTCTTTAGGACGTCGGCGTTGGGGTAGTCAAAGTCGAAGAGGACCTCGGCTTCGGCCAGGTAGCCGCGCCACCGTCGCTCGTCCTCCTCGGTGCGCTTCAGCGGACGCCCGAAGTGATCACACGGGTACCGCGGCTCCGGGAGCAGGGCCGGTTCATAGATGACCCGCACTTCGCCGGCGCCGCGGATGCGCTCGACGAAGTGCGGCTCAAGATATGAAGCTATCAGGACAACGGCGGGCGAAGAGCGGCTCCCGCGTGAATCCACCCTATGCCGCGTACTTATTCGCCCAGTCGCTGACGAACGGGATCGCGAACTCCTTCCCGTTGTACGTCTGGACCGCATAGTAGATGGAAAGGATCAGCCAGACGATCCACAGGATCGGGCCGGCGACCAGGAACAAGATCCAGCCCAGGAACGGGATGTTCCCCAGGATCATCAGCGCAAAGTACAGCACGAACCACGCGACCCCCCAGAACAGCGCGGTCCATCCGTGGCGCCGCATGAACGCGTCCTTCTTCATGTCGGTAAGAACTATGACGAGGGCGATAATCCAGATCGGGTAGGCGAGCGCGGCGAGCAGCCGGTTCGACTGGTCCGCCGGGGCGGGCTGTGTACTCATCTAGCACCTCCCTGGTCGCTGCGGTTCGGTTGCGTATGAGTTCAGTGCGCCCGCCGGGAGTTCCTTCCTTGGCGTCCCGTGCCATCCACGCCCGTCTATAATGGATCTGTCATGCGCGTCCCGATGGCGGGGCCCGGCCTGGCCGGGAACCTTACAAACGAGATCCGCGAGGTAGCCGCGGGCGAACCGGTTGCGGTGGCATTCAGCGGTGGCCTGGACTCGTCCGTTGCCGCCGCGCTCGCCCGCGACGCGCTCGGCGCGGCCAGTGTGCTGCTGGTCACGGTCAACATGGGCCAGTACGCCTACCGCCGCGGCAACGCCATAGTGCTGGAGATGGCAGACCGGCTCGGCCTGCAGCAGCGCTGCCTGCTGGGCCAGGCAAGGCAGCACGCGGTCCAGCGGGGCGGCCCGGCCTGCAACCGTTGCGCTCGCGAGATCAAGCTGGGCATGGTCAAAGCCGCGGCGGCGGGACGGCTGGTGCTCACCGGTTCGAACCGCAGCGATACCTGGGGACAGATGGGCCTGCGGCTCCACGACGGGTACTACTCGCCCCTCCTGGACCTGGACAAGCCCCAGATCCGGGAACTGGCCTGCGAGCTGAGTCTGGAGATCCTGCGCATCGGCGAGCACTGGGGGCGCGAGGGATGCAAGCTCAAGCACCTGCTGAAGCCGTTGATCAACCCCGACTACCACGGCCGGGCCGTGGCAGAGGCGAACGAGGTTCTGTTGGAAGCGCTGGCCCAGGCGGGATTCGCCGCGGAGCTGGCCAACGTCAAGATTGTGGGGCCACTGCGGCGGAACATCGCTCTTGTGAACGTCAGGCCCGAGTTGCCGGCCGCGCTCAAGGCCGCCGTCCTGCTAGCGCTGGGCGAACTGGCGGTTCTTGACGAGGTGCGGTTCGTCGAGGGGCCGGTGCGGCTCGTGGTGAAGGCCGGTCCCTCACTGGCTGGGGACGCCGCGGGCCGCTACTGGGTGGCGCACGGCCGCCTGGCGCCTGACTTCGCCCATCCGATCGAGGTGGAGTGGAAACCCAGCCCGGACGGGCGATTACACACCTTCCATGTTCTCGACGCGATCCCGCTCTGATCGTGTGCGCCTGGGGCGCGCCTCCGGCAGGATTCCCTTTGCGGGCGCCCGAAGCAGCGTGGCGATGATTCGGCGACGCCTGGTTCTCATACCGTCTTCTCTCGTGTTGGCTCTCGCGCTGATCTGTGCGCTGGTCCTCGCGTTGTTCCCCGCGGCCGGACGCGGCGCGCCCTCCGTCACGCTCGAGTTCTGGACGATCTCGCTCCAGCCGTTCTTCAACGACTATGTCAACAGGCTCACCGCCGCCTACGAGCGGGCGAACCCCGGCGTGAAGGTCCGCTGGGTGGACGTGCAGTTCGCGGCGGTGGAGCAGAAACTGCTGGCCGCGCTGGCCGGAGGCGTGCCGCCCGACGTCGTCAACCTCAACACCGAGACGACCGCCCGGCTGGCCGAGCGCAACGCGCTTGTGGACATGGACGAGGCCGTTCCCGCCCAGGCCCGTGCCCGTTACTTTGAGGGCCTCTGGCGCGCCGGCCAGGTGCGCGGCCGGACCTACGCGCTGCCCTGGTACGTCGTGCCCAACGTGATCGCGTACAACACCGCGATCTACCGGCGCGCCGGCCTCAACCCCTCCGAGCCGCCGCAGACCGAAGAGGAGATGATCCAGCACGCGCGCACCATCAAAGACCGCGCCAGGGTATACGGTTTCATGCCCAACGTGGACGGCGTGCGCCTGCTGCACCGGTTCCAGGAGAACGGCCTGCCGATCCTGAGTTCCGACGGGAAGCGGGCCGTGTTCAACTCATCCGAGCACGTGCGCTACCTGGCCCGCTACGTGGACCTCTTGAAGGACGACTACTTCCCCGAGGACACGCTGCGCAGAGGGTACCTGGGCGCCACCGAGCGGTACAGCGGCGGGCAACTGGGGATGCTGATCACCGGCCCGCAGTTCCTGCTCAGGGTGAAGAAGGACAACCCCGAGGTCTACGCTCAGACGTTCGTGGCGGCCTACCCCAGGGGGAAGGGCAATACACTGCACCTGGCCACGATGACCGTGGCGGTGCCCAGGTCGAGCCGCAACGCCGCGGCAGCCGTGGACTTCGCGCTGTTCGTCACCAACGACGAGAACCAGCTCGAGTTCAGCAAGCAGGTCGTCGTCTTTCCCTCGACCCGGCAGGCAGCGGCGGATCCGTTTTTCCGCCGGGGCGGCGCCGGGCCCGAGGACGTCGCCCGCAAGGTGGCCGCCGCCGACCTGCCCTTCGCGCGCGACCTCAGCGTGATCGTCCCCAACGCCGGTGACCTCTTCCGCGTCTTCCGGGAGGCCGTGGAGAGCTCGTTCTACGGCAAGCGCACGCCGAAGGACGCGCTCGACTGGGCGGTCAGGCAGTGGAATGCGCGGCTCTGAAGGTGCATCCCGCCGGAGGCGTATATTCCCAGGGCTGATTGCCGCCGCGCTCGGGATTGCGCTCGCTGCCCCGCCCGCGCCCTCGCAGCCGTCGCCGGGGGGCGCATGGCCCGATGCCTATGTCACGCCGCCCCGCGACGCCCGCATCATCCCGCTCCCAAAGTCGCT
>JBKJJG010000040.1:0-4256 GCA_046598155.1 bacterium
CAAGGTGCTGGCCGCCTACGGGTGCATAGCCCCGCGGATAATCACCGGCCAGTTCGATCCCACCGCCCACCGGGCGGTCTGGCCGTCCACCGGCAACTACGCCCGAGGAGGCGTGGCCATCTCGCGCATCATGGGCTGCCGGGGAATCGCCGTGCTGCCGCAGGGGATGAGCCGGGAGCGCTTCGCGTGGCTGGAGCGCTGGATAGCCGATCCCGAGGACATCATCAGGACGCCGGGCACCGAGAGCAACGTCAAGGAGATCTACGACAAGTGCGCGGAGCTGGAGCGCGACCCGACCAACATCATCTTCAACCAGTTCTGCGAGTTCGGTAACCATCTGGTGCACTACCTGTGCACGGGCAAGGCGCTCGGGCATCTGTTCGAGTCGCTGCAGACCAGTGAGCCCGGCCTGCGGCTGCGCGCCTTCGTCTCCGCCTCCGGCTCGGCCGGCACCCTGGGCGCCGGTGATTACCTCAAGGAGCGCTACGGTGCGAAGATCGTGGCCATGGAGGCCCTCGAGTGCCCCACGATGCTGTACAACGGTTTTGGCGAGCACAACATCCAGGGCATCGGTGACAAGCACATCCCCTTGATCCACAACGTGACGAACACCGACGTGGTGGCGGCGGTCTCGGACCAGAGCACCGACCGTCTCGACGTGTTGTTCAACACCCCTGCCGGCCGCGAATACCTCGTGAGCCGGCAGGGCGTGCCGCCCGCGGTGGTTGAACTGCTGCCGGCGCTGGGACTCTCCAGCATCTGCAACGTGCTCGGGGCGATCAAGACCGCGAAGCATTTCGGGATGGGCCCAGACGACGTCGTCGTCACCGTCGCCACCGACGGCGCCGCGATGTACGCCAGCGAGAGGGAGAAGTCGCTGAAGAAGTACTACCCCGGCGGCTTCGATGCGGTCGCCGCGGGCGCGACGTTCGCCGGGCACCTGGGCAGCGTCACCAACGACCACCTGCTGGACATGACCCGCGTGGACCGGGACCGCGTCTTCAACCTTGGCTACTTCACCTGGGTGGAACAGCAGGGGGTCTCGCTCGAGGAGTTCGAGGCCAGGCGGGATCAGCGGTTCTGGCAGGAGATGCGGGCGATCATCCCGGCCTGGGACCAGATGATCGAGGAGTTCAACGGACGCACGGGGGCAGCCGCGGCCCTGTGAGCGCTCTTCCATCCATTGTTGTCTGCGCCGGGTGCGGCGCCGCGGCGGCGCCCGGCGATCCCTACCCCTTCCGGTGTCCCAACGCCGGAAGGGGCGACGATACCGACCACGTGATGACCGCCGTGCTCGAGGTGGCGGGTCTCCGATTTCCCAAGGACGACTCGGTCAATCCGTTCGTCCGATTTCGCACGCTATCTCACTCGTACCATCTGGCCCGCTCGCACGGCCTGACCGACGCCGACTATGTCACCATGGTCGAGAAACTCGACCGCGCCGTGGCACAGGTGGACGGGCACGGGTTCGCGGCCACGCCGTTCTCCCGGAGCGAGGTGCTGGGCACCCGCCTCGGATTCGCCGGAGGCGGGGTCTGGGTGAAGGACGAGACCGGCAACGTCTCGGGGTCGCACAAGGCGCGCCATCTGATGGGACTGCTGATCCACCTGGAGGTCGTCGAACGGGCCGGCCTGGCCGCGGGCCGTGGCGCCGGCGCACCCGACCTGGCCATCGCGAGCTGCGGTAACGCGGCGCTGGCCGCCGCGGTGGTGGCTCGGGCCGGCGGGCGGCGGCTCCGGGTGTTCGTGCCCACCAGCGCTGACCCTGTGGTGCTAGCGCGGCTGGAGGCGCTAGGCGCGCACCTGACGATCTGCCCCAGGGAAGAAAGCGTGCCGGGCGATCCCACCTACCACCGGCTGCAGCAGGCGGTGCGTGAGGGCGCCCTGCCGTTCACTTGTCAGGGGCCCGACAACGGACTGACGATAGACGGCGGCAAGACCCTGGGATACGAGATCGCCGCGGATCTGGCCGGCGCGACCCTGGACCGCCTGTTCATCCAGACAGGCGGCGGGGCGCTGGCCAGCGCGGTGATCCAGGCGCTCACGGACGCGGTGCGCCTGGGCGCGCTCGGCCGGATGCCGCGGATCCACGCGGTGCAGACCCTCGGCGGCCATCCCCTGGAGCGGGCCTACGGCCGGCTGCTGGAGCGGATCGGCGACCCCGATGACCCGGAGCGAGTCGGGGAGGCGCTGCGCTACGCCGCCACCCACCGCTCGCAGTTCATGTGGCCGTGGGAGGAGGAGCCGAAGAGCATCGCGCACGGCATCCTCGACGACGAAACCTACGACTGGCTGGCGGTTCTCCGCGGAATGGCAACCACCGGGGGCACTCCGGTACTGGTCTCGGAAGAAACACTGAAGGAAGCCAACGCGCTGGCCCAGGCCGCCACGGGCATCGGCGTGGATCACACCGGCTCCGCCGGGCTGGCCGGGCTGCTGCACCTCCATCGCGAGGGCGGCATCGGACCGAACGAGCGCGTGGCGGTGTTGTTTACCGGCGTGAAACGATGAGACAATACGAGGGCCGAACGGCCAGGACAAGGGGAGGGAACGGTAATGAGAAGCTTTCTCGGTAGAGACATCCTGTCGCTCAAGGAGTTCGAGCGCAACGAGTATTTCCGGGTCTTCCAGGTGGCGGACGACCTGAAGCCCTACGCGCGTGACCGGCGCAACACCGACCTCTTGAAGCACAAGACCCTGGTCACCGCCTTCTACCAGCCCAGCACCCGCACGCGCCTGGCCACGGAGGCAGCCATGCTCCGGCTGGGAGGCAGCGTGCTGGGGTTCTCGGACGCCAAGATGACCCGCGCCGGCGACTTCTATCAGGAGTCCATCAAGGACACCGTGCACATGCTCGAGTACTACGGCGACGTCATCGCCATGCGCCACTTCCAGCAGGGCGCGCCGCATGAGGCGGCCCGCTGGTCCTCGGTGCCGGTCATCAACTGCGGCGACGGTTGGGGAGAGCACCCCACCCAGGTACTGACCGACCTGTACACGATCCGGCACGAGCTGGGCACGCTGGACGGCCTCAAGGTGCTGTGCGTGGGTGACATGCGGATGCGCACCATGCACTCCATCCTCTACGCGATGTCGCAGTTCGACATGGAGGCGTTCGTGGTCTCGCCGCCCGAGATGTCCCTTCTTCCCGAGTTCAAGGCAGAGCTGGACGGGCTCAACGTTCGGTACCGGGAGGTCGCCACGGCCGAGGAGGTCATCGGAGAGGCGGACGTCATCTACATGGAACCCGTCGTCCAGCCCGACTACACGAAGTCCCGTGACGAGCGCTCCGGCGACGTGGGACTCACCCCGGCGGCCTACAAGATCACCCGCCAGTTGCTGCGCGACAAGGGCAAGAGCAGCGCGATCGTGCTGCACTCCCTGCCGCGGATGGACGAGCTTACCACCGACGTTGATGTCACCCGACACGCCAGGTACTGGACCGAGGCGTTTAACGGCGTGGTCGTTCGCATGGCGCTGCTGGCCCTCGTGCTGGGCGCCGTGGAATAGGAGGAAACAAGATGCAGACACATCTCCGCGGACGCGACCTCATCACATTGCAGGAGTGGACCAAGGAGGAGATCGAGACCGCGCTGGACGTGGCCCTCGACCTCAAGCGCAGCCGGGCCCTCGGCCAGCCGCACGCCATCCTGCGTGACAAGGTGCTGGCGATGCTGTTCTTCTTCTCCAGCACGCGCACCCGCGCCTCGTTTGAAGCCGGCATGGCACAGCTCGGCGGCCACGCACAGTTCATCGAGAGCCGCACCACCCAGATCGCCCACGGCGACACCGCCAAGGAGATCGGCGAGATCCTGGGGCGCTACAACGACGGCCTAGCGATCCGGCACGTGGACTGGAACGCGGGCAACAAGTACATCCGCGAGGTCGCCCAGGCCAGCCGGGTGCCCGTGCTGAACATGCAGTGCGACATCTACCACCCGTTCCAGGCACTTGCGGACCTGCTGACCATCATCGAGAAGAAGGGCGACCCGCGCGGGAAGACCATCACCGTGAGTTGGGCCTACGCCGCAAGCTACCAGAAGCCTATCAGCGTGCCGCAGAGTCTGATCCTCCTGATGCCCCGCTTCGGCATGAACGTCCGGCTGGCCCATCCGCCAGGATTCCAGCTAATGCCCGAGATCGTCGCGCAGGCGAAGGACAACGCCCGCCGCGCCAAGGTAGGGTTCGAGATCATGGACGATTTCGCGGCCGGCATACGCGGCACCGACGTCGTCTACGCGAAGAGCTGGGGCGCC
>JBKJJG010000074.1:0-3718 GCA_046598155.1 bacterium
ATTCGAACCCGCGTTACCGGCTTGAAAGGCCGACGTCCTGGGCCCGGCTAGACGATGGGGGCTGAACGGCCTCCAGCAGTATAGCACGCGGGCGCTACGTGATCGCGAACCGCTCCAGGAACCCGGCCACCGAACGCTCGAACAGGCGCATCCCCTCAACCGTCGCGTACTCGTTGGGGCTGTGCGCGCGGCCGCCGTGACCCAACCCGCCCATCACGAACGGCATCCCCAGCACGTCGGAGAACAGGTACATCGGCGCGCTGCCGGCGATGCGCGGCCAGGTGTAGGGCTCGACCCCCTGGTCGCGGATCGCGCCTTCCAGCGCCTGCACCACCGGACTGCGCCATGGGGTCTGCGCCCAGGGATATGCTTGCCAGAGGTCAATCTCGATGTCCGTGTAGCCCAGCCCGTCCAGATGATCGCGCAGGCGCCTGAGGGTGCGCTCTATCTCCATGCGCGGGACCAGGCGGATGTCCACGCGCGCGCGGGCCTCGTGGGGCAACACCGTCTTGGATCCCGGGCCGACCCAGCCGGATACCATGCCATCAACGTTGAGGGTGGGTAGCGTCAGGTAGTTGCGTAGCAGCGTCTCTCCGTGGCCCTCGAGCTTGAACCGCCGCACGTCGTTCTGCGACAGGATCTCCCGCTCGTCGAAGACCTCTGCCAGATGCTCCAGCAGGCGCTCCTCGTCCGCATCCAGCGGGATCACCTCGTCATAGAATCCCTCAATCAGGATCTGCTCGTCGCGTCCCATCATCGAGGTCAGCGCCTGCAGTAGCCTCCAGGCGGGACTGCCAATCCAGACGGCGTTGCTCCCGTGGATCATGCGCGACTGCGGCCCGCCCCACTCGCCCCCGCGGCAGATGAGTTCCATGAACGCGATGCCCTTCACCCCCAGGTAGATCGCGGGGATCCCCCCCCGGGCATCCTGCCCGTAGAACGCGAAGTAGGAGGCGTCGGCGTGCAGCCGCTCGCGGTGCGACTCCACGAACGCGCGGAGGTTGCGGCTGCCCAGCTCCTCCTCGCCCTCAATCATGAAGGCGACGTTGACCGGCGGGTTCTGGCCCAGCGCGCGGTAGGAGCGCAGCACGTTGAAGAACCCGGCCATCGGACCCTTCGAGTTGAAGACGCCGCGCGCCACCATCGAAGGGCCAAATCCCGGAAGGTCCACTACCTCGCCCGCAAACGGCGGCACGGTCCACGCCTCGCCCTCAACCGGCTGCACGTCGTACATGCCGTAGAAGAGAAGCGTCCGTGGCGCACCAACCTCCAGGCGGCCGGCAACCACCGGGTGTCCCGCGGTGGGCACGGTCTCGGCCTGACCGCCGATCTCCCGGATCGTCTCCGCTACGAGATCGGCCATCGCGGTGATGCCCGTGCCGTCGGCGCTGATGCTGGGCTGCCGGACGAACGCACGGACGCGCTCAACGTGCTCTTGCTGGTGGGCGTCAAGGTACGCCATGATGTCGGTCGTTGACACAGTCCGGTCCTCCCCTGGTTGTAGCGTCGGCCCGTCCTCAGAAAGGCCCTCGCACCGCGCCGCCATCCACCTGGAACGTGCCGCCGGTGACAAAGCTGGCGCGCTCGGATGCCAGGAAGACGGCCAGGTTCGCGAACTCGACGGGTTCACCCAGCCGGCCGAGCGGTATCTGGGAGATCCAGAGACGCTGCTCCGCGGCCTCGAAGGGCACGCCCTCGCGCTCCGCATACTGCCGCGTGAGCGTCTCCAGCCGTTCGGTGGCGATCGGCCCGGGGCAGATGGTGTTTACCAGGATGTTGTGCGGGGCCAGCTCAATCGCCTGGGTCTTGGCGAAACCCACGACCGCCATGCGCACCGCGTTCGAGAGCCCCAGGTTGGGTATGGGTTGTTTGACCGCGAACGAGGCGACGTGCAGGATCCGTCCCCAACGGCGCGCCTGCATGGAGGGGATGACCTCACGGGAGAGCCGGATCGCGGAGAGCAGGAGCGACTGGATCGCCGACTCCCACTGCCCGTCCCCCAGCGAGGCCAGCGGTCCGGAGGGCGGGCCGCCGGCGTTCGTCACCAGGATGTCCACACGCCCCCACCGTTCAAGCGCCTGCCCTACAAACCGGGCGATGTCCGCCTCACGGCTCACGTCCGCGACCACCGGAACCACCTGCCCCCCGGCGGCGGCAACCTGCGTGTTGGAGTTGATGGCCTCGGCCGCAGCGATGATCGCGCCTTCGGACCGCGAGCAGATCGCAACCACCGCGCCCTCAGCGGCCAGACCCTCGGCGATTGCCCGGCCCAGCCCCTGGCTGGCGCCGGAGACGATCGCCACCTTCCCTCGAAGCCCCAGATCCATCCCCGCTTCCTCCTGCCTGCGCCATCCAGATCACGCTGGATCGAAACGCGGCAAGTCGTGACTTGGCGACAGGGACGTGGGTCTCCTTCCCGCCGTCGAGTAGGGCGCTGTGCACGTGGCGCGACCACGGCACCAGCGCACGCACGCGGTACAGGTTCACAAGGTACGCTCGGTGGGTCCTGACGAACCCGCACGGCGCCAGCAGCCGTTGCAACCGGGACAGGGAGACCCGCACCACTCGCACGCCGGCATCGGTGTGGATCAAGCTGACGCCATCCCGCGCCTCCACGTACTGGATGCCCTCGGGCGCCACGGCCACGTGGTGTTCGTCTACGGGCACGAAGATGCGCGGCACGGGTGGAACGGACTCCGTCCGAGGGCGATGCGCGAGCCGCGCGCGGACCCGGCGCACCGCCTCGCCCACACGCGCCGCGGAAAGCGGCTTCAGCAGGTAGTCGGCTGCGCCCAGATCGAAGGCCGCCGCGGCGTAATCGGCATATCCGGTCGTGAAGACCACCTCGGGCCCGACCCCGGCCCCGACCCCGGCCCGCAGCAGCCGGCCGACCTCGATGCCGTCCGGCCCGGGCATGCGCACGTCCAGACAGAGGAGGTCTGGTCCCATCGCCTCGACCGCCTTGAGCGCGGCGCCGCCCGACTCGCACTCGCAGACGGTCTGTACACCGGCACCCAGAAGCAGCTCGCGCAGATGCGCCCTCGCGCCGGATTCGTCATCGGCGATGACCGCGCGCAGGCGGCCTGCGGCGCTCATGGCGCGAAGACCGCGGGCATGCTGATCGCGGCCATGGTCCCGGCTCCCTCACGGCCGAGAAGCCGGAGTCTGGCCGAGGAGCCGTAGATCGCAACCAGCCGCATCCGGACACCTGCCAATCCCCAGCCGGCGCGGCCGCAGGAAACCAGCGGGCGCCGCACCCCAGGGCCGTCATCCGACACAACCAAATGGAGAACCTCTCCGGTCACCCGCGCGGAGATACGGACACGGCCTCCCTGGGGGCGCCTGGCGATCCCGTGACGGACGGCGTTCTCTACCAGCGGCTGCAGTACCAGGGACGGGACCTGCGCGGCCAACGATTCAGGGGTACATGCCACCTCTAGGCGGAGCCGGCCGCCTAACCGGGCCCGCTCAATTCCGATCACCGCGAGCACGCAGCGCAGCTCGTCCGCCAGCGAAACCAATGGCTGGCGGGGGGCGAGCTGATGGCGCAAGTGCGCAGCGAAGTAGGCCAGCAGATCCTCGGCCGCCTCAGGGCGCCGGCGCACAAAGGCGCAGACCTGACTGAGGGCGTTGGACAGCATGTGCGCCTGAGCGTCGGCCCAAAGTGCGGGGAAGATACGCAGGGCTTGGTCCGGGCTGGGAGGTCGGCGCCGGCCGG
>JBKJJG010000282.1:0-1821 GCA_046598155.1 bacterium
CGCAGGAAGTCCACCCCGGGCCCGAAGCCGCCGGGGCCGAAGCCCGATAGGCCTAGCTTCTCCGCGATGCCCATCATCAGCGCCTCGTGCGAGATGGGGATTTCCTGGCCGAAGACCTTGACCAGCCGGGTCAGCGGAGGGATCACCGGGCTGTAGATCGGCTGCACCCGGGGCAGAATGTTGGGATGAGTTCCCTGGAACTCCCAGCGCTCGAGGTAGGTGAGATCCGGGAAGATGTAGTCGGCGTACATCGTGGAAGTGCCCACTAGGATGTCGGTGGCGATAAACAGCGGGATCTTGTTGACATCCACCAGGATCTCGATGTTGGTGTGGCCGGCCGGGAGCGAGTAGGTCGGCGCAGCCATGTGCATGTAGAGGATCTTGATCGGGTACGGGTAGGCGTCTCCCGCCGAGGGGATGACCTCCTGATAGATGTCGCTCGCCAGCGGGAACCAGGGCCGCTTCGCCGGGTAGCCCTGGAACAGCGTGGACTCCTCGTAGGTGGTCTCGTGGCGAATGATGCTGACCCCAAACGGCGTCGCGCGGTTGGGGTGCAATGCCCGCACGTTGAAAGGCGCCCCGGCCGCGCTCCCGGTCTGGTCGAACGCCCGCCCCCAGGCCGACCCGCCGCGCCAGTCGTAGTTGCCCACCAGCATGTTCAGGTTGAACCAGGCGAGGCTGTTGTAGAAACCGTTGGTGTGCTGACTCACCCCGCGGTGCACGTCCGCAACCGCGCGCTTGCCGTGGGAGACGAACTCCTTCGCCAGCTCGATGACGTCCTCGGCCTTCACCCCGGCAAGGGCGGCCCAGGCCGAGATGGTGCGCTTCCGGGTCTCCTCGGAAAGCAACTGGAAGGCGCTCTTGACGTGGAACTGGCCGACCATCGCGTCCACGAACAGATCGCCCTCCACCGCCGTGCGCGTGTCGTAGGGGTCCACCGCCACCGGGCGTCCGTCCTTGAGGACCACGAACAGGTCGCGGTCCGACAGCCCGATCTCCGCGGCGCGCAGGAACCGCGCCGGCGCTCCCCGTTCGATCTTCACCAGCCAGGGCGCGTTGCTCCACGTGGGCTCGCCGTCCGCGGTCGCGGCCGCGCGGTTGGCGTTGGTCAGGTAGCGCGCGTCGTAGCGGCGCTCCTCGATGATCCAGCGCATCATGGCCATGGCCACGGCGGTATCGGTGCCCGGGATGGTGGGCAGCCACTTCCAGGCCTTGGCCGCAAGCGGCGAGAAGCGCGGGTCCATCACCGCGATCTTCATCTTGCCCGACGCGATGCCACCGGTCACCTTGCCGGCGCGCAGCGGCGGGCCGTAACCGCCCTCTAACACGTTGGAGCCGACGAAGAGCACGAACTCGGCGCTCTCCAGGTCGCCCTGCCAGTAGAACTTCCGCCCTCCGGACCACTGGCCGCCGCTGTACTGGTTGCTCATCGCCATGCCGGCGAAGTAGAGCGACCCCTGGCAGACCGTGGTGTGGCCGTGTCGGTTGGCCGATCCGAAGGCGCTATCAACGAATCGGGCGACCAGGTCGCCGCGGCCGCCCTTCTCGCGGCCCCGCAGGTACACGAACTGGTTGTTCTTCGGGCCCAGGTCGGGATGGTCAGGGTTGATCAGCAGGTGCAGGTTGGCCGCGTGCTTGCGCTTGAACTCCGCCACGGTCATCCGCTTCGCACGGATGGCCGCCACGTCCGCTGCCATGGTGCGGGCGAGCGCCGGATCGCGCAGCGCCCAAACATCCTTGAAGCCCTCGACGTGGCGGTTCTCCTCGCCGGGAACTCCAGCGAAGAGCCTCCCGCCGTTCACTATCTCGCTGATCGCCTGG
>JBKJJG010000162.1:0-4870 GCA_046598155.1 bacterium
GCGCGGCTGCAAGGCCGCGGCCTCCCACCTCTCGGTTTCCTCGCGCCCGCGCACGCGCCTAGACGTCCCTGGCCGCCTTCATGCGCTCACTCAGGGCGGCCCGGGCGGCGGCCAGCCTGGCCACGGGCACACGGTACGGCGAACAGCTCACGTAGTTGAGGCCCAGGGAGTGGCAGAACTCGATGGACTCGGGATCCCCGCCGTGCTCGCCGCAGATCCCGATCTCCAGTCCGGGGCGCTGGGTGCGCCCGCCTGCCACGGCCATCTTCATCGCCTCACCCACGCCGGGGCGGTCAATCGTCTGGAACGGGTTCTTCGGCAAGATCCCCTTCTCCACGAACTGCAGCAGGAACTTGCCCTCGGCGTCGTCGCGGGAGATACCGAAGATGGTCTGCGTGAGGTCGTTCGTCCCGAACGAGAAGAACTCGGCGTGCTGTGCGATCTCACCGGCCACAAAACATGCCCGCGGCAGCTCGATCATCGTCCCGAACTTGTAGGCAACCTTGACGCCTTCGCGATCAAGCACGTCGCGAACCACCTCCACCAGCTCGCGGTGCGTCTCCCTCAACTCGTTGACGTGACTGACGAGCGGGATCATTATCTCCGGGACCGCGACAACGCCGCGCTTGGTCACGCGGCAGGCCGCCTCCATGATCGCCCTGACCTGCATCACGATGATCGCCGGATAGGTCAGCCCCAGCCGGATCCCGCGCAGCCCCAGCATCGGGTTGGCTTCACGCATAGCGTTTACGGCCTGGAGCTGCGCCTCCTTGCGGCGCAGCGCGGCGCGCATCGCGCCCAGCGAGAGCTGGCCCTTCCCGGGCCGCCACCGGCGAACGCCCTCCAGGGCCTCGATCCGGGCGCGCAGCGCGCTCGTTTCTTCCAGCAGCGAATCGTGCGAGGGCAGGAACTCGTGCAGCGGGGGATCAATGAGCCGGACGATCACCGGCAGGCCGTCCATTGCCCGGAACAGCCCCTCGAAGTCCTTGCGCTGCAGCTTCAGGAGCTTGGACAGCGCGGCCTGGTACAGGCGGACCGCCTGGGAAGCCCGTAGCGCCTGCCCTGCCGCCTTGACCTCGGCCTTGAGCTTCTTGTCCTCGGGCCGTTCGGCCGCCGCGCGCTCCGCGGCCCGGAGCCTGTCCAGGAGGGCCTGGGCCTCCCCGGCGTTCAGGATCATCTGGCGCACCGTCGGCAGGCGGTCCTCTTCGAAGAACATGTGCTCGGTCCGGCAGAGGCCGATTCCTTCCGCGCCGAAGCCACGGGCGCGAACGGCGTCGCGCGGGTAGTCGGCGTTCGCCCAGACGCCTAGACGGCGTACTTCGTCGGCCCAGGACAGCAGCTCAATGAGCTCGGCCTGATCCTCAAGCCGGGGCTCGATCGCCGGCAGCTCGCCCGAGAACACCTCGCCGGTGCCGCCGTCAATCGAGATGTACTCGCCCTGGCGAACCGTCCGGCCGTCCACCGAGAGCCGGAGGGCCTCGACGTCAACGCGGAGCGCCTCGCACCCTGCCACGCACGGCAGGCCGAGCCCGCGCGCAACCACCGCGGCGTGGCTCGTGGCGCCGCCGCGGCTCGTCAGTATCCCCTTGGCGCTGAGCATCCCGTGCACGTCGTCGGGGTTGGTCTCGGGTCTGACAAGGATGACCGGCTTGCCGGCCTTACCCCACTCCTCGGCGGTGTCCGCATCGAAGACCACCAGGCCTACGGCCGCGCCGGGAGAAGCGTTCAGACCGCGCGCCATGAACCGCCCGGCGGCGGATGCGGCCTCTTTGGCGCGCGGATCGAACCGGGGATGGAGCAGCATGTCAATCTGGCCGGGCTCAACGCGCAGCAGCGCCTCCTCTTTCGAGATGAGCCCCTCGCGCGCCATGTCCACGGCGATCTTGATCGCGGCCTGCGCGGTCCGCTTGCCGCTCCGCGTCTGCAGCATCCACAGGCGGCCGCGCTCGATCGTGAACTCTAGATCTTGCACTTCCCGGTAGTGCCGTTCGAGCATCTCGCAGACGCCCAGGAACTCGTCGTACGCCTTCGGAAGGTCCTTGGCCAGCTCGGCGATCGGCTTGGGGTTGCGGATGCCCGCGACCACGTCCTCGCCCTGCGCGTTTATCAAGTACTCGCCGAACACGCCGCGATCGCCGGTCGCCGGGTTGCGGGTGAACGCCACGCCGGTCCCGGAGTCGGAGCCCATGTTGCCGAAGACCATGACCTGCACGTTCACGGCGGTGCCCAGGTCGTGGGAGATGCCGTGGAAGTTGCGGTAGTCAACCGCCCGTTTCCCCTGCCAGGAGTTGAACACCGCCAGGATCGCCATCCGGAGTTGCTCGCGCGGATCCTGCGGGAACTCGGTGCCCCGCTCGGACTTAATCAGGCGGCGGAAGGCTTCGGCGATGCCGCGCAGGTCGTCCGCGCCCAGGGCGGTGTCCTCAACGACCCGCTTGCGCGCCTTGACGCGCTGGATTATGTGCTCGAACTTCTCCCCCGGGATGCCCAGGACGGTCTTCCCGAACATCTGGATCAGCCGGCGGTAGGCGTCGCGGGCAAAGCGCTCGTTACCCGTCAGTCGGATCAGGCCATCGAGGGTCCGGTCGTTCAGGCCCAGGTTGAGTACCGTGTCCATCATCCCGGGCATGCTGAAGACCGCGCCCGACCGCACCGAAACCAGCAGCGGGTTGGCGGGATCTCCGAAGCGCTTGCCCACCTTCTCCTCGAGGGCGCGCATCCGCGCCTCCACCTCGTTGAGCAACCCGGCAGGGATCTTTCGCCCTGTCCGCATGTACTCCACGCAGGCCTTTGTGTTGATGGTGAATCCGGGCGGTACCGGCAGGCCCACGCGGCACATCTCGGCCAGCCCTGCGCCCTTGCCGCCCAACAGCTCGCGCATCGAAGCGTCGCCTTCCTCGAAGAGCTGCGTCCACCGCAACGCGCCGGGCGCGGCCTTCCTTGCTGCTGCCATCTACTCTCACTCCCTTCTAGATCACGAGCACGCTGAAGTCGGCGATCCTCCTGAAACTGCCGGACACCCTTTCCAGCAGGGCCAGGCGGTTCTCACGGAGCACCGGATCGGGCGCGTTCACGAGCACCTTGTCGAAGAAACCGTCTATTGGGCCGGCGAGGGCCGCGATCTCCCGCAGGGCCAGCGAGTACAGCCTGGACTCCGCGGCCTCCGTCACCCTGGGATGAGCGCGGAGCCACGCGCCGTGCAGTTCGATCTCCGCCGGCTCCGCCAGTAGCTCCTCCCGGAACTCTCTCTGAACCCGCGTGCCGGAGCTCTCCCCGTCGGAGGCCGACCCAGCCTGAACCAGTATGCGGTGAACCCTCAGGTACCCCGTCGCCAGAAGCGACATCGCAGGCTGCGCACGGAACTCGTGCAGCGCGCGCGCGCGGGCGACGAGATCGGGAACGTCATCGGCGCCCACCGCGGCAACCGCGTTGATGGTATCGTAGGCGATCCCATCGTCGGCCAGCATGCCCTGGAGCCGCTGTCGCACAATCCTGAGGCAGGTGTCCACGGCCTGGGCGCGGGCGTCATCCGGCGCGTCGAACGTCAGCGCGGCCTGGTCGAACAACTGCCGGAGGGAGATCGTCAAGCCGTGTTCCCGGAGGACGGCCGCGACCCCGGATGCGGCCCGCCGAAGACCATGGGGATCCTGGGACCCGCTGGGTTCAAGTCCGGCCAGCACGGCGCCGGCCAGCAGCACCGCACGGTCGGCCACGGACAACAGAGCCCCGGGGATGCTGAGCGGCAGGTCCGCACCGGCGGCGGCCCTGGGGCCGTAGTGCTCCTCAATGGCGGCGCCGACGCCTGCGGTCTCGCCCCTCTCCCTCGCGTAGATGCCCCCGATCGTGCCCTGCAGCTCCGGAAACTCCCGCACAAGGGAGGTTGTCAGGTCGGCCTTGCACAGCTCCGCGGCCCGATCCAGCGTGCGCCTGTCGAGCTCCGAGATGCCGGCGGCGCCAGCCATCCATCCGGCCAGCCGGCGCACCCGCGCCACGTGGTCGGCCACGGTCCCCAGCCCAGCGATGTGGGCGATGCGGGCCAGCACCTCGTTCCACTGCTCGAAGCCGCCCCGGCGGTCCTCCTCCAGGAAGAACAGCGCGTCCTGGAGCCGGGCCCGCACAACCCACTCGTGGCCGGTGCGCACCGTGTCAAGGTGGGAACTCCCCCCATCCCGCACCGTTACGAACGCGGGCATCAATGCGCCCGAGCCATCCACGATGCCGAAGCACTTCTGGTGGTGCTGCAGCGTCACCAGAACCACAACGGACGGCAGCGCCGCGACAAGTGCGGGCTCAAACGTCCCCAGTACCGGGGTGGGATGTTCGGTGGACCACACCAGTTCCTCTAGGAGCGCTGGGTCAAGCACCGGTTGGCCGCCCATGGTGCCGGCCAGCTCGGCCGCGCCTTCGGCTATGCGGGCGCGCCGTTCCTCCTCGGATAGCAGGACCTGTGCCTGCTTCACGACGTCTTCGTAGGCAGCCGCCCCCGGGACGGTGATCGGGCCAGGTTTCAGGAAGCGGTGCCCGACGGTGCGCCGCCCTGCCCGAATGCCGGCGATCTCCAGCGGGACGGTGCGCCCATCCAGCAGGGCAACGATCCACCGAATGGGGCGGCCAAAGCGGAAGCCGTGCGCCGCCCACCGCATCGTCTTGGGGAACGAGAGGCCCGCCACCAGGCGCGGCAGCAGCTCGCCGAGCACCTCTATGGCCGGGCGTCCGGCCTCCCGCACCTCGGCGACCACGTACCGGCCGCCTTCGATCTCGCGCACACGTAGGGACTCCACCGAGACTCCCTGGGAGCGCGCAAACCCGTGCGCCGCTTGCGTGGGATTCCCCGCCGCGTCGTAGGCGATTTTGGCCGCGGGCCCGCGCA
>JBKJJG010000232.1:0-2063 GCA_046598155.1 bacterium
CTCGTTTGCAGGCGTGGAGAAGGCGTACGCGATCCAGGCCGGGCGGGAGATCCGTGTCATCGTGAGACCGGCGGAGATTGACGATACCGCTGCCGCCATCCTGGCCCGAGACATGGCCCGCAAGATCGAGGAGCAACTCAAGTACCCGGGCCAGATCAAGGTCACTGTCCTCCGCGAGACCCGGATCGTGGAGTACGCGCGGTGAACGGGTGAGGGTCCTGTTCATAGGAGACGTCACCGGGAAGCCGGGCAGGCGGCTGATCGCCGAATGTCTGCCGGCGCTGCGGCGGTCGCGGGATCTCGACGTGGTGATCGCCAACGGTGAGAACGCCGCGGGCGGCAGGGGGTTGACCGCGAGCGTGTCCGAGGAGCTGTTTGCCGCGGGCGTGGATGTGATTACCACTGGCAACCACGTCTGGCACAACCGGGAGGCCTACGAGCTGCTCGATGCCGACCCCCGGATTCTGCGGCCGGCCAACTACCCGCCGGGAGTGCCTGGAAGGGGCGCGGCGGCGGTCACAACCGCGGGCGGCGCCAGGATCGGCGTGATAAACCTGCAGGGGCGCGTGTTCATGCAGGAGCTCGACGATCCGTTCCGCATTGCGCGGGACCTTGCGCGCGAGTTGCGCGCGGAACTCCCCACGGTTGTGGTGGATTTCCATGCCGAGGCCACGTCTGAGAAGGTGGCCATGGGCTGGCACCTGGACGGTCGCGTCAGCGCGGTAATCGGGACGCACACGCACGTGCAGACGGCGGACGAGCGCATTCTGCCGGAGGGCACCGCGTACATCACCGACGTTGGCATGACGGGCCCCCGCGACGGCATCATCGGCATGGCCCGTGCAGCGGTGCTGGAACGATTCCTGACGCAGCTTCCGGCGCGCTTCGAGGTGGCCACCGGTCCGGTCATGCTCAACGCGGTGCTGGTGACCGTGGCCGGCGACGGGCGTGCCACGGCCATCGAGCGCATCCAGGTCGCTACCGGGGACGAGCCGCGTGCGAATTGACCTCCATACCCACACGCTGGCGTCGGATGGGCTCATGGACGCGGCCTCTCTGGTGGCCGAGGCCGGATCCCGGGGCGTAGGCCTGCTCGCCATCTCCGACCACGACACCACGGCCGGCGTGGACGATGCCGTTGCCGCGGGGAAGAAGGCCGGCGTAGAGGTATGGCCGGCGGTGGAGCTCTCCTGCGACGTGGAGGCAGGTGAGGTTCACGTTCTGGGGTACTTCGTGGATCACCGCCTGAACTGGTTTCAGGTACTGCTCGGCCGGCTGCGCGAAGGCCGAGCGGATCGCGCGGCGCGCATGGTTGGGAGACTGGCAGCGTTGGGAGTGCCTGTTGCCTACGAGCGGGTGGCGACGCTGGCGGCCGGGGGCGCGATCGGCCGGCCGCACGTGGCCCGGGCGCTTGTGGAAGCCGGCCACGTACGGGACACCGCCGAGGCCTTCGAGCGCTTCATCGGTCGCGGAGGGCCTGCCTACGCCGAGCGGCTCAAGCTAGCGCCGGTGCAGGCCATCGAGCTGATCCGCGCTGCCGGCGGCCTGGCCGTGCTTGCGCACCCTGGCTGGGGGACAGGTGACGAGATGATTCGCGATCTGACTGGGGCCGGTCTGGACGGCCTCGAGGTTTACTACCCGGATCACATCCCATCTCAGGTGGAGCACTACAGGACGCTGGCAAAGGAGCTGGGTCTCCTGATGACTGGCGGCACGGACTTCCATGGTGGCGCCATGGCCACGCGCGTGCTCGTGGGCAGCCAGTACGTTCCAGAAGCGGTCGTTGCGCCGATTCGGGAGGCCGCCGCGCGCCGGTACCCTCAGGCCAGACCGCCCGCGCTGGAACTGCTCGCGGGCTGATCCTGCGAGACCGATCTGGTTGAATCGAGAGGAGCATGCCGATGCGGTGCCCCAAGTGCGGTACGGACAATCCCCCAGGGCGGACCCTGTGCGTGCGTTGCAGCACCCGCCTTCGGACGGCAGCCGGGGGGGGCGCTGCCGTCCCGGATACCGGCGAGGTCCTCATGCCACGGCTGCGCGCGGATCTGGTGCGCCTCGTCGTG
>JBKJJG010000016.1:0-7108 GCA_046598155.1 bacterium
TGGAACCAGTACCTCTGGCCGCTGCTCATCACCACGAGCCGGGGCATGGAAACGGTAGTGATAGGCATCGTCAAAATGATCGGAACGAGCGACGCCCAGACGGACTGGAACCTGATAATGGCGACAACGGTGCTGGCGATGCTGCCGCCGGTAGCAGTTGTGGTGTTCATGCAGCGGTGGTTCATCAGGGGACTAGTAGATACCGAGAAGTAGGCAGGGGCGCACATGGCTGAGGTCAGGGTTGTCGGGATCAAGAAGTCGTTCGGTCCGGTGCGGGTGATCCACGGCGTGGACTGTGACATCCACGACGGCGAGTTCGTCGTGATCCTCGGCCCTTCGGGCTGCGGGAAGTCCACCCTGCTGCGGATCATCGCCGGGCTAGAGACGGCGAACGCGGGAGACGTGCTCATTGACGGCAGGGTGGTCAACCTCGTCGAGCCCAAGGACCGGAACATCGCAATGGTGTTCCAGAACTACGCCCTCTATCCGCACATGTCGGTATACGACAACATGGCCTACGGGCTGAAGGTGCGAGGGATGCCCAAGGCGGAGATCCGCGAGCGTGTCGGGCGGACGGCGACCATCCTGGGCCTGGAGGACTTGCTTGCGCGCAGCCCCAGGCAGCTCTCGGGAGGCCAGCGCCAGCGCGTGGCAATGGGCCGCGCCATAGTGCGGGAGCCGGCGGTCTTTCTGTTCGACGAACCCCTGTCCAACCTGGACGCCAAACTGCGCGTGCAGATGCGGATCGAGATCAAGAAACTGCGCGAGACCATCCGCACCACCAGCGTCTACGTCACGCACGACCAGGTAGAGGCGATGACGCTGGCCGATCGGTTGATCGTGATGAACGCCGGCCTGTTCGAGCAGATCGGGGCGCCGATGGACGTCTATGCGCGGCCCGCCACCACCTTCGTGGCCGGGTTCATCGGTGCGCCGGCGATGAACATGTTGGAAGCCAGGCTAACCCCCGACGGCGGCGCGGTGGTACTGGCGGGAGGCATGCAGGTCAGCCTGGACAGACCGCTGCCGCAATCTGCCAGTCGGCAGGTAACCTTTGGCGTCCGGCCCGAGCACTGCGAGATTGCCCGAGACGGGGCGCCTGACGTCACGCTCGTCGTTGACCTGGTCGAGGCGCTGGGAGCCGACACGGTAGTGCACGGACGGCTGGGCGAGGGGTTGGCATTCACGGTGCGCCTGCCTGGAGGCATGGCCGTAGCGGCGCGGCAACAACTACCCCTGCGGGTGCCGGCCGGCCAGGTGCACATCTTCGATCCGAGCTCGGGTGCCAGGCTGAACTGACAGTGGCGGTTGCGGGATTCTTTTCCGGAACGTATGCTAGTCGTATAACACCAAAGGCTCGCAGCCTTCTGGGGCAGGGTGAGGCGCCGGGGAACGGCGCCAATTCCCGATCGGCGGTAACAGCCCGTGAGCCCGTAAGGGCGTGGCCCGGTGGAATTCCGGGGTCGACGGTACAGTCCGTATGAGGTGGAGGCTGCGGGAGTCTGGCGCGTTCGAGTTGCCCCAGGGACGCCCGGTATCGGGCGTCTTTTGCTTTGCGCCACCAGGGAGCGGGAACGATGACGCAAGGGTTCGGTTTCCTGATCTTGGTTGCCACCGCGTTGCTCGGCCTGGCCGCCGGGCCTGGGGCTGCGCAGGCCCTGATAGAGGATCGTCTGGTTATTCTCACGCCAATTCCCCGCGAGGTGGCCGACGCCACCGCCGAACGGTTTGCCGAGTTCACGCGGCGCCGGTTCGGGAGCCCTCTGCGGCCGATCATCGTCTCGCAGGGGTCCCCGATCGCCTATGCGCGCATCATCGAGTGGCGGGGCCGGCCCGAAGCCGACCTGCTCTGGGCGAGCGAGGCAGAACTGGCCGACGATCTGGCCGAGCGCCGGCTTTTGGTCCCGCACGAGTTGCCCGATGCCGTGCTCCGGGAGATCCCGGCCAGGATCGGCGAGCCCCGCGCGATCCCGCTGCGGGACGAGCGTGGGGTTTGGGTAGGCACGGCGCTGACCGCGGCTGGCATCGTCCACAATCCAAGGGTGGTGCGCCGCGCAGGAGCCGACCCTCCGGTGGGGTGGGACGACCTGCTCGACTGCCGCCTGAAGGGGCAGGTCGTCCAGGCCACACCCGACCGCTCGGGATCGCACCACGCGTCGCTCGAGGTGATCCTTCAGCTTCGCGGATGGCAGAAGGGCTGGGAGTGGGCCCAGCGGGTCGGGGCCAACACCGGTCTGTTCGTGACGCGCAGCCGGGACGTTCCCACCTTCGTGGCCCGTGGCGAGTTCGGGGTGGGGTTCGGCGTGCTCAGCTACATGGCGTTTCAGGAGGTGCTCGCAGGGCACGACCTGCGGTTCACAAGCCCTCCTTACGCCTGGATCTCCCCGGCGCCCACTGCCGTGATCGCCGGCGCGCGCTCCCCGCGCGCCGCTCGGGCATTTCTACAGTATCTGCTGTCGGACGAGGGGCAGCGCGGCCTGGTGAGCCACGGGCTGTTCCCGATCCTGCCCAGATTCCGGATGGAGGGCCCGCCGGGCTCCGCCGCGGAACAGGCCGCGCTTTTCAGCGGCATGCGGTCGTTCTTCGATCGCCCGATCAAGACAATCTACGATGACGATCTGGCGCAGCGCCGCTACAGCGAGGTTAACGACGTCTACCGCAAGCTCATCACGGAGCGCCACCCGCAACTGACCCGGCTCCACTGCCCGTAGGCCGGCCTGGACAGCGCAGGCCGCTCCGCTATAATGTATCAGGTACGGTCGTGGGCCGTTAGCTCAACTGGCAGAGCAGCTGACTCTTAATCAGCGGGTTGTGGGTTCAAGTCCCTCACGGCCCCCCACGGTCGAAGATGGTCCGACCCCTCCGCGGGCGTAGCCGAACTGGCATAGGCGCCAGACTTAGGATCTGGTCGGCGTGAGCCGGTGGGGGTTCGAGTCCCTCCGCCCGCACCAATCGAACCCCGCACACCGGCCAGGAGGTTTGTGATGAAGGTAGAGTGGAGGCGGGAGCCGCCCAGCCGCGCCGTGCTCGAGGTGGAGATCCCGGCAGAAGAAGTGGCCGGAGCGGTGCGCACCGCAGCGGCCCGGTTGTCGCAGCGAGTAAGGGTGCCCGGATTCCGCCGGGGCAAGACGCCGCGTGCGATGCTGGAGCGGTACATAGGCCGCGATGAGCTCTACGACGAAGCGCTGGAGATCATTGTGGCCTCTGCCTACCCCAAGGCGGTGGCAGAGGTGGGGGTGGTGCCGGTCGGCAAACCGGAGCTCGACCTCCCTAGCCTGGACGAGGAGCGGCCTCTGCGGTTCACCGCCAGCGTGGACATCTTCCCAGAGGTGGACCTGGGCACCTACGACGAGGTGCGGGTTCCCTTTGAGCCCCCAAGCCTGGCCGAGGCAGAGGTTGACGCCGCCATCGAGGATCTTCGACGACGCCGCGGGCGTCTCGTCTCCGCTCCTGGAGCGCAGGCGGATGCGGGCGACTTCGTCCTGATCCGACCCACGATCGTGGAGGGAACCGATCGGTTCCACCCCGGCCGCGAGGTATTGGTGGAGATGGGAGCCGGCGTTTTCCCCCGCGAGGTCGAGGAAGCCCTCTCCGGGGCCTCTGCCGGCGAAGAGCGGTCCGCAACCATCGGTGAGACCGGGCGTCTTATCGCCGCGGTGACCGACGTGAAGCGGCGCGAGCTCCCCGACCTGGACGAAGCCTTTGCGCGAGCCGTGGGAGACGTCGCCACGGTGGACGAACTGCGCGACCGGATTCGCGAGCGCCTCGCGGCCGAAGCTGCCGCGCAAGCCGGGGAGACTTACGAGGAGCAGGTGCTGGCCGGAGTGCTGGAGCGCGCGACCGTCGAGCTACCGGTCAGCATGGTGGAACGCGAGATCGAGCATCTCCTGGCAGATCTCCAGGAATCGCTGCAGAGGCGCGGGTACTCCTTAGACCGCTACCTGCAGACCGCGGGAAAGGATCTGCCTGGCCTGCGTGAGGAGCTGCGCCCGCGGGCCGAACGCCGGCTGCGGGCCCGCCACGTACTGGATGAGATCGCACGCCGCGAAGGCGTGACGCCCACGCAGGAGGAGACAGCGGCCGAGGAAGAGAAAGTCGCGGCCGAGTTGCAACATGACCTGGCTCGGGTCAGGGAGTGGCTGGCCTCCGAGGGGCGGCGCGAGACGATGATGGCGATGTTGAGACGGCGTAAGACCGTGGCCACTCTGGTGGACCGCGCCAGGGGCTGGGAGGAAGGACGGGAGATCGCATGACGCTGATCCCGATGGTCGTCGAGCAGACCCCGCGCGGGGAGCGCGCGTACGACATATACTCGCGCCTGCTCAAGGAGCGCATCATCTTCCTGGGCGGTGGCATTGACGACGACGTGGCCAACGTGGTGATCGCCCAGCTTCTCTACCTGGAGGGCGAAGACCCCGACAAGGACATCATGCTCTACGTCAACAGCCCGGGCGGAGACCTGATCGCGTCGCTGGCGATATACGACACGATGCAGTACATCCGGCCGGACATCGCCACGATCTGCGTGGGGCTGGCAGCCAGCGGCGGGGCCCTCGTCCTGGCTGGCGGCGCCAAGGGGAAGCGGTCTTCGCTGCCGTACTCGCGCGTCATGATCCACCAGCCCTGGGGCGGGGCGCAGGGCACGACCTCGGACATAGACATCCAGGCCAGGGAGTTTTTAAAGATGCGCTCGCTGATGAACGAGATCCTGTCCCGCCACACGGGCCAGCCGCTGGAGCGGATTGAGCGGGACACCGATCGGAACTTCTGGATGAGTGCCGCGGACGCCAAGGAATACGGCATCATTGACGACGTCATCCTCCCGCGCGAGCGGGCCAAGGCCAAGACCTGATGAACCCGTCCAAGATGTCGTGCTCGTTCTGCGCCAAGCCCCAGGAGCAGGTGCGCAAGCTCGTGGCCGGGCCCGGGGTTTACATCTGCGACGAGTGCATCGAGCTCTGCAACGAGATCGTGGAGGAAGAACTGACCGGAGAGGATCGGCGGCCCCAGCTCCGTCCCACCCCCAAGCCACGGGAGATCTACCAAACCCTCAACCAGTACGTGGTCGGCCAGGACCGGGCCAAGAAGGCCCTTTCGGTTGCGGTCTACAACCACTACAAACGCATCGGCAACCGCCGTCCCTCAGAGGTGGAGCTCCAAAAGTCGAACATCTTGCTGATAGGCCCCACGGGCTGTGGCAAGACACTGCTCGCCCAGACCCTGGCTAGGATCCTGGACGTTCCCTCCGCGATCGCCGATGCGACCTCGCTGACCGAGGCCGGGTACGTCGGTGAGGACGTGGAGAACATTCTGCTGCGCTTGATCCAGGCCGCAGGCGGCGACATCAAGAAGGCCGAGCGCGGGATAATCTACATTGACGAGGTGGACAAGATCGCGCGAAAGAGCGAGAATCCCTCGATCACGCGCGACGTGTCTGGAGAGGGCGTGCAACAAGCCCTGCTCAAGATCCTCGAGGGTACCACGGCCAACGTACCGCCCCAGGGAGGCAGGAAGCACCCGCACCAGGAGTTTCTCCAGATAGATACCAGCAACATCCTCTTCATCTGCGGCGGCGCCTTCGAGAACCTGGAGCGCATCATCGAATCTCGCATCCGGCAGACCAGCATGGGGTTTGGCGCTCAGATCGAGCCCCGCAGCAAGGAGCACCTGACCGAGGTCCTGAAGCGGACCATGCCCCAGGATCTGCTGCGGTACGGGTTGATCCCCGAGTTCATCGGGCGTCTGCCGGTGATCGTGCCGCTGGAACCCCTCGACGAGTCGGACCTCGTGGCGGTGCTGGTGGAGCCCAAGAACTCACTCGTGCGCCAGTACCAGCGCATCTTTGAGATGGACGGCGTGGAGCTGGTCTTCACTGACGAGGCGCTGCGGGCCATCGCCCGCGAGACAATGACCAGGCACACCGGGGCCAGGGGCCTCCGCACGGTAATCGAAGAGACCATGCTCGACATCATGTACGAGATCCCGTCCCGGGGGGACGTCCGCCGCTGCCTCGTTACCGAAGAGGCGGTGCTGCGGCGGCAGGGCCCGCTGCTGCTCACCGCTTCCGACCTGCAGGCGCAGATGATGGAGAAGCCGGCGTCCTAGGCCGCCCGGGGCAGGGCTGGCCGTCGCGTGGGAACAGATCCCCGCAGCCGTTCGTTCCAACGGGTAAGGAACGTACAAGGAGGACCGCGTGTCTATCTCTGAGAACCAGGCAACCATTCCAGATCGCCTGCCTCTCCTGCCGCTGAAGGGGACGGTTGTTTTCCCCCACCAGGTGCAGGGGCTGGGCGTAGGCCGCAGTAAGTCCCTCCAGGCCATCGAGATAGCCCTGGAACGGGATCGCCTGATGGTGCTGGCCGCCCAGCGCGACGACGACATCGAAGATCCGCGCCCGAAGGACATCTACACTACCGGAACCGTATGCCGGGTGCTCCAGGTGGGCAAGCAGCCCGACGGGGTTCTCCAAGTCGTCGTCGAGGGAATCGTCCGCGCCACGCTGACCGGCTTCCACCAAGAAGAGCCGTACTTCGAGGTCTCGGTGGAGCCGCGGCCCGACAGCGCCGAGAAGACCATGGAGATGGAGGCCCTGATGCGCGGGCTCGTCTCCCAGCTCGAACGGTTTGCCCGCCTTTCCCGGGCCATCCCGCCCGACCAGCTCGTGACGGCATCGCAGGTGGAGGAGCCCGGGCGTCTGGCCGACCTGATCGCCCAGCACGTCGCGTTGAAGATTGAGGAGCGCCAGGAGCTCCTGGAGACCGAGCCCAAGATTCGCCTGGAGCGGCTCAGCGCCGTCCTCAGTCGCGAGATCGGCGTTCTCGAACTGGAGCGCAAGATCCAGGGCCGTGTCCGCAAGCAGATGGAGAAGTCGCAGCGGGAATACTTCCTGAAGGAACAGATCAAGGCCATCCAGCAGGAGTTGGGCGAGACCGACGAGCGGCAGACCGAGGTGTCCGAGTACAGGAAGAAGATCGAGGGCGCCGCCCTGCCCGAACACGTCAAGGCCAAGGCGGTTGAGGAGCTGGGCCGGCTAGAGAAGATGCCGCCCATGGTCGCGGAGGCCGTGGTTGTGCGGACTTACCTCGACTGGATCTTGGCCCTCCCGTGG
>JBKJJG010000109.1:0-6426 GCA_046598155.1 bacterium
CTCCGCACCCTGGGCCCCCAGCCCTGGCGCGTGGCCCAGGGTGCGGAGGAAGGTGGCCGGATGCAGCGTGCCGGCGCCCACCTCGACGTCGTAGGCTTCCTCCAACACACAGCCCTCCCGCGCCCAGAACCGGTCCAGGGCGAGGATCATCTCTTGGAAGTTGAGTGCCTGCGCGCGCTTCGTCATTGGCATGCACAAAAAGAGAGCCCCGTCCCAGGTACGGGGGCTCCGGCGCCGCACCCGCTCGCACCACCCACGGGCTCTCTCCAGACGGCCTCGCGACTACTCTACTCCCGCATCGCCGTGCGGATGCGGTTGGTGGAATACCCCGTTATTCTATCAACCGCGCTGAATCGGGTCAACGCGCCTAGCCGATGCCCAGTGGCTCCTCGTCGCGGGAGCACCGGCGAATTGAGGGAACCGGAAGGGCCGAAACCACCGCGGCGGCGGCGAACGCCACCAACCCCGCAACCGCCCACGACATCGGCAGCTCGATCACGTCCGACTCAGTCTTGAGGCGCACGACGGACGCCGCCCCGGGCTGGATCACGCCGCGGGCTTCGGCCAGGGCAGCGCCCAGGTCTATGATTGCCCGCCGCGCCCGGTCGAGATCAATGTCCATGCGGGTACCTCCTCTCTATTCAACCACGCTGACTATACCATAGAGAGCGACCGAACGACCGCAGGGGACCTCAACCGGGTCTCCCAGCACGCCTCCGCGTACCCAAACAGCAGATCCGCCACGGCAGACCGCACCGCGGGCGCGGGCACTAGACGGCGGACGGCAAACGGTTGTGCGTCGAGCAGGAATCTCAAAAGGGCCAGCGCAGCCGGGGCTGCGGGGACCGCGCGGGGATCCACGGAACCGCAGGCGGCGTGCACGCACCCACCCAGAACGTTGCTCCAGCAAGCGCCGCCGCGCACGCGCTGACCGCAGGCCGGGCAGCGGCCCACAGCGGGCCGGTGGCCCGTCAGCGCCAGCAGCCTGGCGGCAAACCACAGACCGGCACACTCATGGCCGCCTCCCAGCAGGGTCAGGGCGTCGCGCAGCAGCCCGTAGACATCGGGGTGCGGATACCGCTCCGCCAGTGCGCGGTCCGCCATCTCCAGCACCACGGCCGCGGAACCCATGCGTTCGAGATCGTTCCGAAGAGCCGCGTGGGCATCGAGCACCTCTACCTGAGAGACCACGTCGAGCGTACGGCCCTCTGCCACCAGCGCGCGAAACCGCGTCGGGGGCTCCAGGCGGCCGCCCAGCCGGCTGCGGGGACGCCGCGCGCCCCTGGCCACAACCACGAGCTTACCCCGGTCCCGGGAGAGAACCGTAACAAGCCGGTCCGCCTCCCCCAGGTTGCGACGGCGCAGAACCACGGCCTCTATCTTGTAGAGCCCCATTCCCTTAGAGCCCCATTCCCTAGAAGCTCTTCACGAGCAGAAACACGCTCAGCAAAATGAGCGACACCGCCGTCGCGCCGGCTATAAGGTTGGCGCCGTGGCTGTTCACGCGGCTCCCCATGAGGCGCCGGTCGTTCACGAGGCGCAGTATGATCACAAGCACGCCGGGTAAGAGGATGCCGTTGAGCGCCTGCGACGCAACCATCACGGGGACGAGCGGCAGCCCCGGCCACAGGACAATGAGCGCGCTGCCCGTCAGCACCGCGAGGAACAGGCCGTAGAATACGGGCGCTTGTAGAAAGGAACGGTCCAGGCCTGCCTCCCAGCCAAATGCCTCGCACACAGCGTAGGCCGTAGACAGCGGTATGATCGCAACCGAGAAAATGGCGGCGTTGAGCAGGCCCAGGGCAAACAGGAGGGAAGCGTACTCCCCGGCCAGCGGGGCCAGCGCGCGCGCCGCGTCCTCGGCACGCTCCACCTGAATGCCGTGGGGGAAGAGCGTGGCAGCGGTGGCGATGATGATCGAACCTGCGACGAGCACGGTGATAGACGCCCCCAGCGTCAGGTCCACGCGCTCCAGCCGGAGGTCGTCCGCGGTCAAACCCTTGTCCACAACCGATGACTGATGGTAGAACTGCATCCACGGCGCTATCGTCGTGCCGATCAGCGCGACCAGCAAGAAGATGTAGTCGGGCTCGGGCCGCCAGGCGGGCACCAGGGTGGAGCGCAGCGCCGCGCCCCAGTCGGGACGGGCCAGCACGGCCGAAACGGCGTACAGCACGTACATGGCGGAGGCACCCAGGAAGATGCGTTCGACCAGCCGGTAGCCCCCGCGCAGCACCAGGACGGCCACCGCCACCGTCACGATCGGAACGCCCACCATGCGCGGCAGCCGGAAGATCTCCAGGCTGCCGGCCACGCCCGCGAAGTTTCCGATCGTATTTGCCGCGTTGGCCAGCAGCAGCGCGCCCATGATCGCCGCGGCTGCACGAACCCCAAACTGCTCGCGTATGAGGTCGGCTAGGCCCATGCCGGTCACCGCGCCCATGCGCGCCACCATCTCCTGGATGACGATCAGGGCGATCATGGCGACCGGAAGCGTCCAGAGCAGGGCATAGCCGTAGTGCGCGCCGGCTGTCGAATAGGTGGCGATGCCGTTAGCGTCGTTGTCCACCGCCGCGGTGATTATCCCGGGACCTGCCACCGCTAGGAACAGCGTGAGGCCCATCCAGCGGCGCCTGAGCCAGAGCAACCCCGTCTACCTCCGCCGCAGCCTGCGGAGGCGTTCCAGGCGTCGCGGCATTCGCCCGCCCAGGCGCTCGGCCAGGAGATCCATGACGTCATCCACCAGGACGGTGCCGAGGAGGCGGTCGTCCGCGTCCAGCACCGGAACGGCCAGGAGATCGTACTTCATCAGCAACGCCGCGGCCGCCTCGTCGCTCTCGTCCGAGCGCACCGCTATCACCTCGGGGGAGGTGATCTCGATCACGGGGGTCTGCGGGTCCGCGAGGAGCAGTCCCCTCAATGAGAGAACACCGACCAGCTTCCCGTCGGCGCCAACCACGTACAGGTAGTAGATTGACTCGGCGTCAGGGGCCAGTTCGCGCAGGTGGGCAATCGCCTGCCCCGCGGAGAAGGAGTCGGGTATGGCGATAAAGTTAGGCGTCATGCGACCCCCGGCTGAGGTCGGCGGGTAGGCCAGCAACCGGGTGACCTCGGCGCCGGCTTCGGGCTCCATGCGGACGATCAGGTCCGTCGCGGTCTCCGCGGGAAGCTCGGCCAGCGCGTCCGCGGCCTCGTCGGGCTCCATCTCCTCCAGAATGTCCGAAGCCCGCTCCGCCGGCAGCGACCGCAGGATGTTAGCCTGCACCTCCGGCTCGGCCTCCTCGAGCACCTCGGCCGCGTCCTCCTGGCTGAGAGCCGACATGACCTCCATGCGCTCTTCCCGGTCCATCTCGGTCAGAAGCTCTGCCAGATCGGCCGGGTGGATCGACTCCAGCCGCTCCCTGGAGATGTGCAGCTTCAGGGGCGTAACCGGCCCGCCCAGCGCGGCCACCACGGTCCACGGCAGAGCGTGATCGGCAAGCGGACGCCCCAGCCACCGCAGCGCGGACCGCACCAAGGCCTCTACGCCCAGGCGGCGAAGGAGACCGCTCAGCCCGACGTCCACACCGGTCAGGTACAGCTCACCGTCGCCCTGGGAAAGAACCAGGTCGTTCACCTTCACGATCCGAAGGCCGTGGGTGTCCACCACCTGCTTGTCCAGCAGGGCTTCCCGCAGGGGAATCTCATCGGGCTGCAGGGGACGAGGGCTTAGGGCGGCCCGGGCCGTTCCCAGCGTGATCGTGGGCTCCAGCCCGCGGACCGCGCTCCAGGGAATCAGCGCGACCCGGGGACGATCTACGTCAAGCAGCAGGCCGACGATGCGCGGGCGTGTCGGATGGACCTCGGCGGCCAGGTCGGCCAGACGCCCCAGCACGAAGCCGTCGGCGTCCTGCACCCGCCTGCCCAGCAAGCGGCTGAAGGACATGGACGTAGCGTGCAAGGGGAGGCTCCTGCGTGTCTTCGTGTGCGCTCATGGAATACCCCCACTCAGCCTTTGACTAAATATACGGGCAGCCGTGGAGGATCGTCAAGAAAGGTGGGAGGAATCGAAGGGGAGGCTCAGTAGGTCGTCCAGGCGGAAGGTCCGGGGTGCGCCTCTGGGCCCGGCCACGATGACCTCCTCGACCCCGAACTCGTGCATCACCTGCCGGCAGGCCCCGCAAGGCATGGCAGCCGGGGAGTCCGTGACGACGGCCACCGCGCGCATCCGGCGGTGCCCCTCGGCGACGGCGCGGTGGATCGCGACGCGCTCGGCGCACAGTGACAGCCCGTACGACGCGTTCTCCACGTTGCACCCCGAGATCACCGCTCCGGACGCGGTCAGCACCGAGGCGCCCACGGCGTAGTGCGAGTAGGGCGAGTAGGCGCGCCGGCGGGCCGCCCGCGCAGCGCGCACCAGCGCCCTGAGCACGGGCCCCGACGGCCCACGCGGACCTGGGTGGGCTGGTGACCGGCTCACTCGAACCGGCTCACTCGAACCGGCTCCCTGACGGCCTGTCGTCTGCCGTATAGGGCGGCGTCACGATGCCCGCGGAGATGACAAGCTTCAGCGCGTCCTCCACGCTCATCTCCAGGGGCGTGATCTGGCTCTCGGGCACAAGGCAGAGGAAACCCGTCGTGGGGTTTGGAGTTGTAACCACGAAGACGTTGATGACCCGCTCGGCGGTTTTCTCCTGCGCCTCTCCCCGCGTTTCGCCCGTGACGAACCCCACCGTGTAGAGACCTTGCCGCGGCCATTCCACCAGCACGGCCTGCTTGAACGCCCCGCGTTTCTGCTGCAGGAGCGCGTCACTGATCTGCTTGGTGGCCGAGTAGACGGTCCTGGCCAGCGGTATCCGCATCATCAACCCATCGAACAACTGCACGATGCGGCCCCCAATGATGTTGCTGGCCATGGTGCCCACCGCGAGGATCAAAAGGAACCCGGCCAGCAGCCCCAGCCCCGGGATCCGAAACCCAACCAGGTGGGTGAAGATCGGGCCCAACAGGTTGTCGAGGAAGCGAAAGAGAGCCAGCAGGACGAACGCGGTGACGCCCACCGGCAGGGTCACCAGAAGGCCCGCTACCAGGTGCCTCCGAAAGTGGTGCCGCATCAACCGCCGGACTCCGCCTTGGGCACGATTCTAGTAACCCTAACCTGCTCGATGCGGTGGCCCTCCACCCGTTCGACCGCGAGTTCCACGCGGTCAAAGGTGACCCGCTCTCCCTGCACGGGCATGTGCCCCAGCAGGCTGTAGACGAAACCGCCCAAGGAATCCACCTCGCCCACGGGCAAGTCCAAATCAAGCGCGGAGTTGACCTCTTCGAGGTGCAGGCGACCGTCCACCAACGCGGCGCCGTCGCTGAGCACCGTAACCGGCGCGTCCTCCTTGTCGTACTCGTCCCGGATCGGCCCCACGATCTCTTCCAGCAGGTCCTCTATCGTCACCAGCCCGGCCGTGCCGCCGTACTCATCCACCGCGATTGCCATGTGAACCTGCTTGCGGCGCATCTCGCGGAACAGCTCGTCCAGGCGCTTGCTGTCGGGTACGAAGTACGCCGGCCGGGTGAAATCGCGTACCGTTCCCTCCAGGCGACCCTCCCGGAACCCAGAGAGCAGATCCTTGACGTGCACCAGGCCCACGATCTGATCCACGGTGTCGTGGTAGACCGGGATCCGCGAGTGCGCGTGGGTGCGGACAATCTCCAGAACCGCCTCGATCGGATCATCTGCCTCAACGCAGACCATGTCCACACGCGGGACCATCACCTCGCGCGCCACGGTGTCACCGAACTCAATGATCGAGTGGATCATCTCGCTCTCGTCCTGTTCGAGGACCCCCTGCTCCTCGCCCATGCGGATCAGGATCTGGATCTCTTCCTCGGTCACCATCGGCGCGTCGGGCCGCACGCGTCCTCCCAGCGGCCGGGCCAGCACGTTCGTCAAGAACGACAGAACGCGGTTGACCGGGCCCAGCAGCGCCGAGAACCAGGCGACCGGGCGGGCGACCAGCAGGGAGAACCGGTCGGCGTGATGGGCTGCCAGGGTCTTGGGGGTGATCTCCGCGAACAGCAACACCACAAGGGTAACCGCGGCGAAGGCATAGACAGGACCGCGTTCCGGCCCCAACAGCCTGACCAGGGCCGTCGTGGCGACGACCGCCGCGGCGGTGTTGACGATGTTGTTGCCGATCAGGAGGGTGGAGAGAAGCCGGGCAGGATTGTCCAGCAGGCCCAATGCGACCCGGGCCCGACCGCTGCCCTCCTCCCTCAGGTGCCGCAGCTTGAGACGGTTGGCCGCAAACAGAGCCGTCTCCGATCCTGAGAAGAAGGCCGAGAGCAGAAGCAGGAGCCCCAGGACCACCAGTTCGACCGCATGACTTGACGCATCCAAGGAGAGTTGTGCCTGCCTTTTTGGCCTGGCGGCCGCCGGATCGCCTCGATTAT
>JBKJJG010000177.1:0-6792 GCA_046598155.1 bacterium
AACACGCAGGCGGCGCACGGCCGAGCCCCCGCGGTGGCGATCGGCCAGAAGGTCGCGCATCCGGACTCGATTGTCATCAGCTACCAGGGCGACGGCGACCTCGCGTCGATCGGCCTCGCGGAGATCATGCAGGCCGCGCAGATCGGCATCCCCATCACGGTGATCTTCGTCAACAACGCGATCTACGGCATGACCGGCGGTCAGATGGCGCCGACCTCGCTGTCTGGAATGAAGACCACGACCACCCCGTATGGCAGGGACGTCGGCCAGGCGGGCGCGGCGCTGCGGGTGGTTGAACTCCTGGCCGGGATTGACGGGGTGGCTTATGCCGCACGCGAAGCGGTCACAACCCCGGCCCGCATCCACCGGGCTCGACGCGCGGTAGAGGCCGCGTTCAAGGCGCAGCTCGAGGGCAGGGGTTTGGGCATCGTCGAGCTGCTCTCGACCTGTCCGGTGAACTGGAAGCTCCCGCCGGTTGAGGCCATCGCGTGGTGCGAGGCCAACATGATCCCCGTCTTCCCGCTGGGCGTCCTCAAGGACACCACCAGGAGCAGGGAGTAGCCGCATGGCCGTTCACGAGATCGTGGTAGCCGGATTCGGGGGGCAGGGCGTGCTGTTCGTAGGAGAGGTCCTGGCGCAGGCGGCCCTCAGCGAGGGGCGCGAGGTCACCTGGCTGCCCGCGTACGGACCGGAGCAGCGGGGCGGCACCGCGTACTGCACGGTCGTGATCAGCAGCGAACCCATTGGCTCACCGGTGGTCTCCGACCCAACCGTGGTCATTGCAATGAACCGACCCTCGCTGGACCGGTTTGAGCCCTCGGTCCGGCCGGGAGGCCTTATCGTGTGCGACAGCACGCTGACGGGGCGAGCTCCTGAGCGCACCGACGTGCGCGCCGTTGCGGTGCCGGCGACGGCCATCGCCGCCGAACTGGGTGCCCCGCGGGCGGCCAACGTCGTGCTGCTCGGTGCCACGCTGGCCGCGAGGCCGATCCTGGCTGCCGAGAGCGTGCGCGCGGCCCTGGACGGGATGGTTGCAGACCCCCAGGTGAGGGCGCGCAACGTGGCCGCGTTCGAGCGCGGCGCGCGCGAGGGCTCCCGCCCGTGACGCAGGCCCAAGACGGCGCCACGGGGGGCCCCAGGACCATCCGGCTTATTGTGGCCGATGACCACGCCATCGTGCGGGAGGGCATCAGGCGCCTGCTCCAGGCCGAGCCGGACATCGAGGTTGTGGGAGAGGCGGGCGACGGCGTCGCGGCCGTGGAGCTGGCCCAGAGTCTCAAGCCCGACGTGGTGTGCCTGGACGTCAGCATGCCGAGGATGAACGGTGTGGAAGCGACCCGGCGCATCAAGGCCGCCCTGCCGGAAGTCGGGGTGGTCATCCTTACCATGCACGAGGACGAGGACTACGTCTTCGAGCTGGTGAAGGCAGGCGCATCGGCCTACGTCTTGAAGCGGGCCAGCGCCCGCGACCTGGTGGATGCCGTGCACGCCGTGGCCGGAGGCCACACCTTCCTGCACCCGATGATCGCGCGGCGTCTGGTCGCGGATCACGAGACGGCCAGCAGCCGCGACGAAGAGCGCCGGCGGTTCGACGGCCTGACGGAACGGGAACGCGAGGTCGTATGCCTGATCGCCGACGGCCTTACCAACAGGGAGATCGCGGAGCGGCTCACCATCAGCGTCAAGACCGTGGAGACCCACCGCACGCACATCATGGAGAAGCTCGATCTGCACGACCGCGCACACCTGGTGCGCTACGCGGTCCGGAAGGGGCTGGTCACCGCATGAACACCCGCCAGGACGCGCCGGCCTCAGCCCGGACGCTGGCCGAACGCATTGAGCACTCGGTCCTGGCGCCCGAAGCCGGCCAGGCCGACGTGGAATCCGGCTGCACCGTGGCGCTTGCCAGGGGGGTTCGATCCGTGGTGGTCAAGCCGGTGCACGTCGCCTTGGCCCGCAGGCTGCTGGAGGGAAGCGGGATCCGCGTCGTGAGCGTGATCGGGTTCCCCCACGGCAACTCGACGCCGGCTGTGAAGGCCCTGGAGGTCTCTGCCGCGGTCCGCGACGGCGCCGATGAGGTGGACGTCGTTGTGAACATCGGCGCGCTGTGCGAGGGCCGATGGGAGGTCACGCAGGAGGAGCTCCGGGCGGTTGTGGCCGCGTCCGACGGTCGTCCGGTGAAGGTGATCCTGGAAACCGCGCTGCTGACCGATGCCGCCAAGATTCAGGCGTGCGGGCTGGCGGCGGCCTCCGGCGCGGCCTATGTGAAGACTTCCACGGGATTTGGCAGGGCAGGGGCAACGGTAGCCGACGTAGCACTGCTGCGCCGTACAGTGGGCTCTGGAATGGGCGTGAAGGCCTCGGGCGGGATCCGCACGCTGGCGGATGCGACGGCCATGATCCATGCGGGCGCCGATCTCATCGGAACAAGCCAGACCGAAGCGATACTGAACGAGGCCGGCTCCGTCGCCTGACGGTGCGATGCGTGGCTTCTGCTAGGATCTCCCCCGAAGGAGAAAGCCGGACCCGCCCTGAAGTATGGGGGCGCGATGGCGGATGAAGATCGCGCTCCCACCGGTGAGCCCTCCGGTGATCTGCTGCGCCGGCTGCTTGCTGATGTGGCAGCACTGGGCGGGGTGTACGGACGCGCCGTACGGGAACACCTACACGCCCTGGCAAAGGACTTCGCCTTTGCCGCGCTCATGGTTGGCGTTGCGGTAGCGCTGGGTGTGGTGGCCATTGGCCTGGCGGTGGCCGCGATCGTGCTGGTGGCGGCGATCTGGCTGCCAGGATGGCTGGCCGCCCTCGTGGTCCTGGGCGTCATGATAACCGCGATGGGCGTCCTGCTGTCGCTCGGCAAAGTCCGGCTGCGGCGGCGGAGGGCGGCTTGGGCGGCGCGCGTGGCCGAGGAGATCCGTTGGCTGCAGACCCTATTCCCACGCCGGAGTTAGCAGCGCTCCACCACCGCATCGGTCGGGACCTTGGTGAACTACGCCTCCGGTTGCGCAGGGGGGCCATCCAAGCCGGAACCGTGCCCGGCGACCTGCTGGAGGCGGTGATTAAGGTTGTGCGCGCCCTCCGCCTGGGTCCCGTAATTTCGGAGCGGTCGGGTATTGCCTGGATCGCCGCGTTGGGCGCGGCCGCCGGAGTGGCGGCAGGAAGGCTCTTGCGGGCCCGGTGCAGTGGCGGCCGGCAGGCCCGGGGTCTATAATGAGGCCTGGAGGTAACCGAAGATGACTGGATTCGTACCGCCGGCAATCATCGGCAACGTGGGTCCCCTGGAGATGCTCGTTATCCTTCTGATCCTGCTGCTTCTGTTCGGAGCCAGCCGGCTCGCGGGCCTGGGAGCAGCGGCAGGGAAGACGATAAAAGAGTTCCGCAAGGCGATCCGTGACGTAGAGGACGACGTGAACGAGACAAAACCGTCGAAGCCGGACGCCTAGACCCCATGCACGACCGCCCGATGACGATCGTGGAGCACCTGGAGGAGTTGCGGAGGCGGCTCCTTATCGCGTTTGCCGCTTTGGGTGTGGGTGCGGCGATTGGATTTGTCTTTGTGGACCGCGTGCTCGATCTGCTCATCCGCCAGTTGCAGGTCCCGCACGTCGTCTTCTTTGCCCCGGCGGAGGCGCTGTTTATCCGCATCAAGATAGCCCTCCTGCTGGGTGTCTTCGTCGGCCTGCCGGTGATCCTCTACCAGCTCTGGGCGTTCATCGCCGTGGGGCTCACCGGGACCGAGCGGCGCGCGGTGATGGGATTGCTTCCGCCCTCGCTGGTGCTCTTCGCGCTGGGCGCGGCGTTCGGGCTCTTCGTGATCATGCCCGTGGGCGTCCGGGTCCTGCTGGGGTACCAGACCGAGAAGCTGCAGCCGATGCTGGCGGTTGGGCCGGCGCTCTCGTTCCTGATGGCGTTCGTGCTGGCGTTCGGGTTCATCTTCCAACTCCCAATAGTCGTGGTCTTCCTGGCCCGGATGGGTATAGTCTCGCCTGCCACGCTGGCGGCGGGCCGCCGGTACGCCATAGTCGGCATCGTCGTTCTTTCCGCGGTACTGACGCCCGGGACCGACGTAGTCTCCCAGATGCTCATGGCGGTGCCGACGTACGCGCTCTATGAGATCAGCATCTGGCTGGCACGATTGGTCACTCCGCGGCCGGCCTCGAGCGTTCAGGCCTACGTCGAGTAGAGGTGAGCGATGGCCCGTCGCACCCGAAATCCCTGGTGGGTCCTGTTTGTGGTCATCCTGTTTGGCGGATTGTTGGGCAGCGTCATCGCCGAGGCGGTGGTCGGCTACCCGGTGCTCGGTTTCCTGGCGCGCGAGGTCCGCGCCGGCGTTGACCCTCCACTTACCCTGGACCTGCGTATTATAAGCCTGACCGCGGGCGGGATAATCCGGCTCAACCTGGCCATGCTGCTGGGTGTGGTGATCGCGGTCTGGATCTACCGGTTGTTGTAGCCCCCCATCCCGGCTGATATACTTGCCCTGATGTGAATGTTTCGGCCCCTTTGGGGGACGGGGTGCCGCTGCTGGTGCTGGCTTCCGCCTCTCCCCGGCGCGTTGAGCTCCTCTGTCAGGTCGGGTGGTCCTTCGAGATCGCCGCAATGGCCTCTGAGGAGGAGACGCTGGGGGTGCTTGCGGCCGGCGCGGGCGGCCAGGTTTGGACCCTAGATCAGGTGCGGGCGCGCGCGCGCCGGGCTGCGCTGGAGAAGGCCAGACCCGTCAGCGAAGCGCGGCCGGACGCGGTGGTCATCGCCGCAGACACGGTGGTGATGGTTGATGGGATCGTGCTTGGGAAGCCAACGACGGCGGACGAGGCGGTGGAGATGCTCCATCGCCTCTCGGGTCGCACGCACCACGTGACCACCGGTGTCGTCGTCGCCCACGGCCGCCGTGGCGTGACGCTGGCCGATGATTCCACCACCGCGGTGCAGTTCCGGGCGTTGGCGCCGGAGGAGGTCCTCCGGTATGTCGCGTCCGGCGAGCCGATGGATAAGGCGGGGGCGTACGGCATTCAGGGCCGTGCGGCGCTCTTCGTGGAGAAGCTGGAGGGGGACTACTTTACAGTGGTGGGTCTCCCGCTGGCGCGGTTGGCGCGCATGCTCGAAACGATCGGCGTGCGCCCAGCCTAGCTCCACCAGCCGCTCCGGTCCAGCCCGCCGCCTCCGGCGCGGGGGCGAACGGGTATCCCCAAGTGGCGCTGGAACCGGAGCGTTGATGGTAGTGGCTGGCGGGCTGTCCGTCAAACTGCTTCCCCCAGAAGACCGACCCAGGGAACGCCTCCTGCGCAGCGGCGCCGAGGGGTTGTCCTCCGTGGATCTCCTGACGGTGCTGCTGCGGACCGGCACGCGGTCCTCGTGCGCGACCGAGGTCGCGGGCGAGTTGCTGGCGTCCTACGGCTCGCTTCAGGCCCTCAGCCAGGCCGGGCCCGACGAACTACAGCGGCAGTGCGGGATAGGTCCGGCCAAGGCCGGGGCAGTGCTCGCGGCGTTTGAGCTGGGACGGCGGGCGCAGGCTGCGCCGCCGGCGCGCCGGCCGGCGGTCAGGGCGCCGGGTGACGTGGCGGCGCTGTTGGCCGGGCAGATGCGGCACCTGGACCGCGAGCACTTCCGGGCCGTGCTCCTAAACACGCGCCACGAGGTTCTGGACGTTACCAGCGTGGCCGTCGGGGGGTTGGACAGCGCGCCGATCCACCCGCGGGAGGTGTTCAAGGAGGCCATTAGGCGGAGCGCCGCCGCGGTCATCCTGGTGCACAACCACCCCTCGGGCACGCCCGAGCCAAGCGGGGACGACTTGCGCATTACCGCCCGGCTGGCCGAAGCCGGGCGCGTTGTGGGCATAGAAGTTCTTGACCACATTATCATCGGTGACGGACGCTTTGTGAGCTTACGGGAACGCGGCGCGCTGGCGGGCTGACGCCTGCGCCGAGGAGGCAGAGATGATCTTCGACAGGTTGCTGGCGCAGTTCGGGCGCGACATGGGGGTAGACCTGGGCACGGCCAATACCCTGATCTACGCACGCGGGGTGGGCATTGTCCTGCGCGAGCCTTCGGTGGTCGCCAAGCGCGTTGACGACGGCCATATCCTGGCCGTGGGCGAGGAGGCCAAGCGGATGATTGGCCGCACGCCTGGGGACATCGTCGCGACGCGGCCGCTGCGCGACGGCGTTATTGCCGATTTCGATACGACCGCGGCAATGCTTGCCTACTTCCTCCGCCGGGCGGCCAACGGCCGGATGTGGATCCGGCCGCGAGTCGTGGTTGGCATCCCGTCGGGCTGCACCGAGGTCGAGAAGCGGGCGGTCGTTGACGCGACGCTGCAGGCGGGCGCCCGAAACGCCTACCTCATCGAGGAGCCCATGGCCGCGGCGATCGGCGCGGGGCTGCCGGTTTCAGACCCAATCGGCAGCATGGTGGTGGACATCGGCGGAGGCACGACCGAGGTAGCGGTCATTGCGTTGGGCGGTATTGTGGCCAGTCGTTCCATCCGCATCGCGGGCGACGAACAGGACGAGGCGATCATCCAGTACGCCCGCCGCTCGTACAACCTGCTCATCGGCGAGCGGTCGGCGGAGGGTATCAAGATCGCGGTGGGGTCCGCTTTTCCCGTGCGGGATGAGAACGCCGTGGACGTACGCGGGCGCGACCTGGTCTCGGGCCTGCCGCGCACGGTGCGCATGACCAGCGGGGAGGTACGCGAGGCGATATCCGAGCCGGTACAAGCGATCGTTGACGCGGTGAAGCAGACGCTGGAGCGTACGCCTCCGGAGCTGGCCGCGGACATCGTGGACCGCGGGA
>JBKJJG010000286.1:0-10920 GCA_046598155.1 bacterium
GACGTCGCTGTGCCCGCCCAGGTACTTGGTCGTCGAGTGCACCACCAGGTCGGCCCCCCAGCGCAGCGGCTGCTGGCCGTAGGGCGAGGCGAAGGTGTTGTCCACCGCGACCAGCGCACCGCGCGCGCGTGCGATCGCCGAGAGCGCCGCGATGTCGAGGATCTTGAGGTAGGGGTTGGTCGGGGTCTCGATCAGCACGAGCCGCGTCTGCGGCCGCATCGCCGCCTCGACCTGCTCGGGCCGGGTCATGTCCACGAACGAACTCTGCAGTCCGTAGCGCTCCAACACGCGCACCAGCAGGCGGTAGGTCCCGCCGTAGACGTCGTCGGGCGCGATCACGTGGTCGCCGGGGTTCAGCAGCGAGGTCACCACCGCGGAGATCGCGGCCATCCCCGAGGCGAACGCCAGGCCGTGCGCGCCCTCCTCGAGCGAGGCGAGCGCCACCTCGAGCGCGGTGCGGGTCGGGTTGGCGGTGCGGGAGTAGTCGTATCCGCGGTGCCGGCCCGGCGCCTCCTGCGCGTAGGTCGAGGTCTGGTAGATCGGCACGATCACCGCGCCGGTCGTGGGATCCGGCGGCTGGCCGTCGTGGATCGCCCGGGTCTCGAATCGCTGGCGGCCGCTCACGGCGCGCCCAGGGGACCGGCTCCGGGAACCGGAAGCCGGTGCATCGCCAAGTGTCTGCGGTCCTCAATGAGCATCTGCCACTCTCCCCACGGCGGTCCCGCCCGGGTGCCACGGCGCCCGGGCCGAAGGCGCTCCGGGAGATGTCCGGAGCGTACTTGCGTTATTGAAACGTCGCGGAGGCTACCGCCCCCGCGACGGACAGATGCAGTCTCGGGGGCGTCCGGTAGGGCGTCCGGTAGTGAATGGGTGATCCGTAGGTTTCTCGCGCGGTCTCATTGCGACCCTCGTTGTGTCGCCTTCCTTGATAGCCCAGTAGATATCACAGCCGCCGGGCTGTTGGCAAGCCCGGCGACCGCCTGGGGCGAGATCCGCTCGAGCGCGACCCCGAACGCGGCGCCAAACTGCCCGGCGTAGGCCGCGCGCACCTCGCCCAGGTCCACCGGTCGCCCCAGCACGGCGGCCATCGAGGTCACGGGGCGGTCCAGGCCGCAGGGGTTGATCAGCGCGAACTCGTCGAGCGCGGTGGTGACGTTGAGCGCGAAGCCGTGCATCGTGACGCGGCGCTTGATCGCGACGCCCAGCGCGCAGATCTTCGCGTCGGCGACCCACACGCCGGGATAGCCCTGCCTGCGCGCCGCGGTGATGCCAAACGTCACCAGGGTCTCGATGACCGTGCCCTCGAGGGTGCGCACGAACCGGCCCACGTCTTCACCGACCGAGCGGAGATCCATAATGATATAGCCCACAAGCTGCCCGGGGCCGTGATAGGTGGCGCTGCCGCCGCGCTCGACCTCGAACATCTCGATCCCGCGCGCCGCCAGGGCCTCGCGCGGCAGGAGCACGTGTGTGCGGTCCGCGCTCCGGCCGAGGGTGACCACCGGCCGGTGTTCCAGCAGAATGAGCACATCGGGAATCAGGTTGTTCTGCCGCGCCCGCAGCAACTCGCGCTGCAGCGCCCAGATCTCTCCATAGGCCACCGGGCCCTGGTCGAGATCGAGCAGCCAGCCGCGGGCTGCGGTCATACCGTGGCTCCTGACCGGATTGCTGAGGCGGTTCCGGCACCCGCGGCGGGGCTGTCGACGGTGGCGACGGCCCGACCGTTCCTGAAGCAGACAAGCGAGTGGCCAGGTGCCAGCACCACCGAGACCTGCGCGCCCTTCTCGATGGTCGCGGTGTGCGGCTGCCGGCTGTGGATTACCCGGCCGCTGGGCAACTGTACCCGGTATACGATCTCCGCGCCGATGAAGATGCGGTCGAGCACCGTGCCCTGGCCGCCGGCCGAGGCCGTGATGGCGACATCGTCGGGGCGTACCAGGACTTCGACGGCGCCATCGGCCGCGCCCGCGCCCCCTTCCCCCGCGACGATGTGCTGCGTCAGGACGCCGACTTCGGTTTCCAGCCCGCGGGGCGCGACGGCCGCGGGCAGGAAGTCGGCGCGACCGAAGAACCCGGCGACGAAGCGGGTCCGGGGCGCGTGGAAGATCTGTTCGGGCGTGCCCACCTGCTCGAGCCGACCCTCGTTGATGACGGCCACGCGATCGCCGAGCATCATCGCTTCCTCTTGGTCGTGCGTGACGAAGACCGCGCTGGTCCCGGTGGCCTTGAGAATCGCCCGCACCTCCTCGCGCACCTGACCGCGGAGATCGGCGTCGAGGTTGCTGAACGGCTCGTCGAGGAGCACCGCAAACGGCCGGGGAGCGAGTGCCCGGGCGAGGGCCACACGCTGTTGCTGTCCACCGGAAAGCTCGTGCGGATACCGTGACGCGAACTCCTGCATGCCCACGAGCCTGAGCACCTCGGCGGTCCGGGGACCGCGATCCATGACGAGCAGGCAGTGCAGCCCAAAGGCCACGTTCTCGGCCACGGTGAGGTGCGGGAAGAGCGCGTAGTCCTGGAACACCATCCCCAGCCCTCGGGCCTCGGGCGGGACCCATATCCCATCGCCCGCCACCTGCCGGCCCGCGACCCAGACACTGCCGCCGTCCGGACGTTCGAATCCCGCGATCAAGCGCAGGACCGTGGTCTTGCCGCTGCCGCTCGGCCCCAGCAACGCGAGGATCTCGCCCTCGGCAACCTCGAGCGAGAGCCCGCCGACCGCCGGGACCGGCGCACCGTCGGAACGCCGCATGACATCGCGGACGACGACCGGAGTCTTCGTGGTGCCGGCGCTCATGCGATGTCAAGCCCCCGCGCGGTGGTGTAGTGCAAGAGGACGACGAGTGGGACGGCGGCGCACGCGATCAGCAGCAGACCGGGCAGCGCGGCCTGGGTGTAGATGCCGTCGGTGGCCGACAGCCACGTCCGCACGGGAAGCGTATCAAAGCCGGCCGGCCGCAACAAGAGATTCACCGGGAGGTCTTTCAGCACGTTGAGAAACACCAGAGCCCATCCCGCGATGAGGCTCGGCCGCAGCAGCGGCAGGTCAATGCGCCTGAGCACCCCGGAGGGCCGTTCGCCCAATCCGCGCGCGGCTTCGCCGAGCCGGGGCGGCAACTGCGAGAGACCCGACTCGACCGCGCGGAGCCCCTGCGACATGTAGCGCACCATGAAGGCCCCCACCATCACGGGCAGGGTGCCGTACAGCCAGGGCGCCACGGTGTTCGTCAGGAACGCGACGCCCAGCACAACGACGATGCCCGGCAGCGCATAGCCCGCCTGAGCCGTGGCCCAGATTACCCAAGCCAGACCGCCGGGAAACCGGGTGCGGAGATACGCGGGCGGGGCGGCCAGCGTGATGATCACCGTGGCGGCGAACGTCCCCAGCGCCAGACTCCCCGCCGCGGCCCTCCAGGGACTCGCGGCACCGGCAGTCCACGCCCGCGCCACGTCCGACGGCGATGCCGCGCCGGCGTACGCCCAGATAGCGAGCAGCCCGGCCGGAAGCGCCAGCGCAAGGAGCGCCACCCCGGTTGCCGCCGCCAGAGCGGGCACCCGCCTGGGACCCAGGCGCAGGGGCGCCGGCGGCTTCCACGACGCATCGGTCTGGTAGTGCCGTCCCCGGCCACGCAGCCGAGCCTCGATCCAGAGGAATCCCAGTGCTAGCAGGATGGCTGCCACGCCCAGGGCGGCGGCGGCCGACCGATCGTACATCGCCGTCAACTGGTAGTACAGGTCGGTCGCCAGCGTGTCGTACCGCAACAGCACCATGGTGCCGAAGTCGGCGAGGGCGTACAGCGAGGGGAAGAAGATGCCGGCGCCGATCGCGGGCCGGATCATCGGCAGGGTGAGCGTCCAGAAGATGCGCAGCGACGAGAGGCCGGTGGCCCGCGCGGCCTCATCGAGGCTCCGGCTGATCCGGCGCAGCGCCGCGGAGGTGAGCAGGAACCCGTACGGATAGGTGAAGAGCGCTACGATGAACACCGCGCCGGGCAGACCGTGGGGCGGGAGGGCGATCCCCACGGCACGGTCGAGGACCCCTCCTCGGCTGAGCAGGTGCAGGTAGACGATTGCGCCGATGTACGGTGGGATCGCCAGCGGCAGCGCCAGGGCCACGCGCCACAGCCGTTTGCCGGGCAGGTCGGTGCGCTCGACCAGGAAGGCCAGCCCCGCCCCCAGGACAATCGAGGTGACGCTCGCCGCGGCGGCCAGGACCAGGGTGGAGAGCAGCAGGCCGGCGGTGCGCGGGGAAAGCAGCACGGCCAGCGTAGCCCCATCGCCGGCGAGCGCGCGGCCGACCAGGAACACCATGGGCCCCGCGATGATCGCGGCGATCGCCGCAGACGGCAGGAGCAGCGCCCAGGGGACCGGCCGACGGCCGATCCTGAAGCCCCCTTGCATCGCCGTAACCGCGCTCACCCTAGCGAAACGCTCCTTCGCGGATAAGCCGCAGCGTGCCGTCCCGAAGTTCGCCCAACTGCTGGTAGGTCACCGCCATGCGCTTCACGCGGGCAAGCGGCCGGACGTCAGGATGCAGCGGTACGCCGTCAATGACCGGGTGCTCGTAGTTGGCCCTGGCGTAGAACTCCTGAGCGCGGCGGTCGGCGGCCAGGAAGTCAACGAAGCGCCGCGCGACGGCCGGGTTGGGTCCGCCCATGATGACCGCGATGCCCGTCGGCGAGACCAGAACCCCCATGTCGTTGGGTCCCTGATCGGGATAGACGACGGCGATGTTCCGGCTGCCCTCGGCCACTTGAAGATGGTAGTAGTAGTGATTGGCAATGCCGGCCGCGGCTTCACCCCGCGCCACGGCCTGGCGCACCTGGGTTCCGCCGGCGACCAGAATGGGCCGGTTATCCCGCAGCCGGCGGAAGAAGTCCTCCGTCCACCCGTCCCCGCGCGCCAGCCGCAGGGCCGACAGCCAGGCGACGATGTACTCGTTGGTGAACACCGGCATCACGATACGCCCCCGCCACCGCGGATCGGCCAGATCGGTCATCGAAGCCGGCGTGGACAGCCCCCACTCGGTCAAGCGGTCCTGGTTCACCATGATGACGTGGGCGCGCAGCGACAACCCGATCCAGGTTCCGTCGTGCGAGCGGAACTCCCGCGGGATCCCCCGGACGGCCGCCCCCAGGTACGGATCGAGGACACCCTCGCGGCGCAGGACATCGAGTACCGATACTTCGTTGGAAATCAGCACATCCGCCCGAGGCCGGGAGCGTTCCTCGAGCACCAGGTTGGCCAGTTCGCCGATGCTGCCGGAGCGGACCGTCACGGGCATCCTGGCGTCCTGCCGGAAGCGCTCGATCAGCGGAAGGATCAGCGGCTCACGGCGCCCGGAGTAGGCCACAATGCCGCCTTGCTGGGCATCGACGCGAGGAGCTGCCGCGACCACGCACAACGCGACGACCGGGATCAGAAGCCAGAGCCGGCGGAACACCACCTGGACAAACCTCTCGGAAAGGCCTTCGGTCATGACTGCCTCCCTTCATCCATCCATACTGGGACGCCTTGAGCGCCGCGCGCGTTTAGGCTATCCTTATGCCTGAGATAAGGCAATCCTTTCTTCACCCGATAGCGCAACAATTGGTGTTAGGTGACGGATGGGACTGACCGTTGGAGAACTGCCAGGGCAACTCAGGCGTCACCGCGCCCCCACCATCACGCGGTCTGCGCGCGGGCGGCCGCGACGTGCACATGACCGCGGCGTCCATCGAATTGCCGGCCGACCAGCAGCAGGGGTTTTGGGTGCGGAGGGTGTATCTCATCTTCAGGGGACTCTGCCAGGAGTGCCAGCGATGACGGTGCACGATATCTCCAAGACCGAACGCATCGAGATGTATCTGAAGGCGGTGTACACCGTCGCGCAGGCGACGCCGCCGGTCACGATCTCGAAAGTGGCGGACTACATGGGCGTCTCCGCGCCGTCCTCGCACGAGATGCTCCGGCGCCTGGAGACCCAGGGATTGCTGCGGTCGAGCAGCGACGGCTTTCGCCTGACGCCGCAGGGGTTGGCGACCGCCACCCGCGTGGTGCGCCGGCTGCGTCTTGCCGAACGGCTGCTCTCGGACATCTTGAGAATGGCGTTGCCCCAAGTCTACGCCGAGGCGTGCAAGCTCGAGCACGTCATCAGCCCCGAGGTCGAATCCCGCATGGCCGAGGTGCTGGGTCATCCGGCGACCTGCCCGCACGGCCTACCGATCCCAGGCGACATCGCGCCGCCGGTCCAATCCCTGGTCACCGTTGCCCAGCTTGAGATATGGGATCACGCCGTGCTGGTCTGCATCCCGGAAGAGGACGAGCCGTTCGTAACTCACCTGGTGGACATGGGCCTGGTTCCGGGAGCCGCCCTCGCGGTAAGGGAGGCAACCGCGCTCGGCGGACCGATCACCCTGCAGATCGGGCATCAGATCCGGGCCCTGGGACTGGAGATGGCCCGGCGGCTTTTCGTCCGCCGTGAGGGGAACGAACCCCCGATGCCGGGGGCATGAGAGAGCCGGGAGAGGACCGCCCGCCACCATAGCCATGCGGTCCGGGCGGAGGGGACGGCGGGGACGCTGCCGCGGCGTCCGCGAGCTGGCCGTCCCCTCGGGGTTTCACAGGAGTCCGCCAGCGGTAACCTCCCCCCTTGCATTGAACGGGAATAAACCGGAGAATACAGAACCGGATACCGTTCCTGCGGGCCACCGGCCCGCGATGCTCGAGATCCTCGGAGGTGTGTAGATGCCGCGCATGTTGATCCTGATCCTGACCGCGGGGCTCGCGCTGTCCATGAGCGCTCCCATCATTGCGGTCGCCGCTCCCAGCCCTGAATCAACCCCGGGATACCGGGGCCTTGGGCTCTCAACGCCGTATCCTAGCCAGACCGTGCGGGCCGGCGAGACGGTCACGCTGGCGCTCACCGTCAAGAACTACGGGCTGGCGCCGCAGGTCGTGACGCTGGCTGTGGCCAAGGGCGTGCCTGGATGGAAGGTCAGCTTCCTCGGCGCCGGCCGCACCGTGACCGCGGTGGCGGTTGGAACCGATCAGGAGGCGTCGTTGAGCATCCGGCTTGACCCGCCGCCCGGTGCCAGGGCCGGAACCTACAGGTTCGCGCTGGCCGCGCAGGGCCAGGGCGTCACGGCGGAGTTGCCGCTGGCGCTCACGCTGGGCCAGGTCCAGCCGGGCCGCCTCGAACTGCAGGCTGAGCTTCCGGTACTCCGGGGTCCAGGGACCTCCAGCTTCCGCTACCGCCTGACGCTGAAGAACGAGAGTGAGAAGGACATGCTGGTCAGCCTGGAGGCGCAAATGCCCAAGGGCTTCCAGGTGGCATTCACGCCCGCCTTCGCCAGCCAGCAGGTTACGAGCCTGCCGGTGAAGGCAGGCGAGCCGCGCGACCTGGACGCGGAGGTCACCCTTCCCCAAGATGTGCCCGCCGGGACGCACGCGCTCAGCGTCCGGGCCATCAGCGGCGAGGCCAGGGCGGAGGTCAAGCTCACCATCGAGGTTACCGGCCGCCCCGATCTCTCGATCACTACCCCTGAGGGCAGGCTGTCCGGACGGGCATATGCCGGACGGGACACGCCGATCAAGGTGGTCGTCAAGAACCGGGGCAGCGCGCCTGCGCGCGGGGTCGAGGTTTCCTCGTACGAGCCCACCGGGTGGCAGGTGAAGTTCGATCCGTCGCGGATCAAGGAGATCGCGCCCAAGGGCGAGGCGCAGGTGACCGCGACCGTGCGGCCTTCATCCAAGGCGATCGCGGGCGACTACATGCTGACGCTGCGGGCTACTGCCGGCGACTCGTCGTCGTCGGCCGACTTCCGTGTCACGGTGTTCACCTCGACGCTGTGGGGCATCGTGGGCGTCATCGTCATCGCGGTCGCCCTGGGCGTCGTCAGCCTGGTGGTTTCGCGCTACGGACGGAGATGAGCACGGTAATTGAAACACAGGGGCTGACCAAGCACTACGGCCCGATCGTTGCCGTTGAGTCGCTGAACCTATGCCTGCAGGCGGGCGAGGTCTTCGGCCTGCTGGGCCCCAACGGCTCGGGGAAGACTACGACCATCCTGATGTTGCTGGGCCTGACCGAGCCGACCGCCGGGTGGGCCCGGGTGCTGGGAGAGGATCCCCTGCGCAACCCGCTCGAGGTGAAACGGCGGGTGGGCTACATGCCCGACTCGGTCGGGTTCTACGACGAGTTGACCGCCCGCGAGAACATGCGGTACACAGCGCGTCTCAACGGGATCCCCCGGCCCGAGGGCGAGGCGCGCATTGACGAGGCGTTGGCCGGCGTGGGGCTCTCGGAAGTGGCTGACCGGCCCGTGGCCACATTCTCGCGCGGCATGCGCCAGCGGCTGGGACTGACCGAGGTGCTCCTGAAGCGGCCTCAGGTGGCGATCCTGGACGAGCCCACGATGGGCCTGGATCCCGAGGCCGCCCATGAGTTCCTGGTCATGATCCGGGGGCTGAAGGCGCGGGGCATCACGGTACTCCTGTCCTCGCACCTGCTCCAACAGGTGCAGGCGGTCTGCGACCGGGTCGGTCTCTTCCACAAGGGACGGCTGGTCCTCGAGGGCAGTGTGGACGCCCTGAGTGAGCAGGTGCTGGGCGGCGCGTACCGCATCGCCGTGGAGGCCACTGGCGACGGCCTGGAGCGCCTGCTGAGCGGGATCCCGGGCGTCGTGCGTGTGGTGGCGGAGCGTCCGGGCACCTGCCGGGTGGAAGCCCAACAGGACTGCCGTGCCGAGGTGGCCCGTCGGGTGGTGGCCGGTGGCGGCCAACTCCTCGGGTTGAGCCTGGAGCGCGCCACGCTGGACGACGTCTATGCTCGTTACTTCCAGGAGGTCCGCCATGAAGCGTAGAGGATCCCCCTGGACCGGCCTGGGGGCCATATTGCTCAAGGAGATGGCCGATCACCTCTCCAGCATCCGGATGCGGCTGCTGGAAGGCTTGATCCTCCTGACCGCGATCGGCACGGTGTTCGCCGCCACGCAGACCCTGCGGCAGACCATCGGGGAGGATCCCTTCCTGTACCTGAAGATCCTGACCACCGCTCAGGATCCCCTGCCCTCGTTCGTGGCCTTCATGGGCTTCCTGATCCCGCTCACGGCCATCGCGCTGGCGTTCGACGCGATCAACGGCGAGCACATGCGCCGGACGCTCAGCCGGGTGCTGGCGCAGCCCATCTACCGCGACGCCGTGCTGCTGGGCAAGTTCCTGGCAGCGATCTTCACCCTGGGCATCACATTGCTCGCGCTGTGGCTACTGGTGACCGGCCTGGGCATCCTGCGGCTGGGCGTGGTGCCGGAAGGTCGTGAGGTGGCGCGCGGACTCGCGTTCATCCTCGCCACCCTGGCCTACGGCGGGGTGTGGCTGGCGTTGGCGATGCTGTTCTCGGTAGTGTTTCGCCAGCCGGCCACCTCGGCCATGGCGGCGATTGCGGTCTGGCTCTTCTTCGCGGTGTTCTGGGAGATCCTGGCTGGCCTGTTCTTCAACATCATCAGCGCGACCGCCACGGGCGGACCGGAAACCGAGCTGGCCCTTGCCAACTTCCGCCTGTTCCTCTCGCGGCTCTCGCCCAACACGCTCTACTCGGAGACCGTGCTGGCGCTGCTCAACCCCGACGTGCGCGCGCTGGGCCCGGTGCTGATCACGCAACTGGAGGGCGCGGTGCGGGGCACGCTCCTGCCGCTCTCCCAGAGCCTGCTGCTGGTCTGGCCCCAGTTCACGGGCCTGATCGCCACCGTGATCATGCTGTTCACGGGCGCCTACGTGGCGTTCCAGCGGCAGGAGGTAAGGGCGTAGGGGCCGGCGCGCAGGAACCAGCGCACACACAGCCCCGGGGTGGCCTGACGGTCGCCCCGGGGCGCTTGTCTTCCTCCAACCGCGTAGCCGCTAGGGCTGCAGCACTGCCAGATCCCGCATCGCCGTCTTGATCGCGTCCTCTGGGTAGGCAAAGTCCTCCAGCCGGCCTGCCAGGTGCGCCTCGTAGGCCGCCATGTCGAAGTGGCCGTGGCCGGAGAGCCCAAAGAGAATCGTCCGCGGCCGGCCTTCTTTCTTCGCTTCCAACGCCTCGTCAATCGCCTTGCGGATGGCGTGCGCCGCCTCGGGCGCCGGGATGATCCCCTCGGTGCGTGCGAACTGGAGCGCGGCGTCGAAGACCGTCCGCTGCTGGTAGGCCACGGCCTCGATGTACTTGTGGTGGTAGAGCAGGCAGAGCAGCGGCGCGTCGCCGTGGTAGCGCAGCCCGCCCGCGTGAATGCCCGGCGGCACGAACGTGTGCCCCAGGGTGTACATCTTCACCAGGGGCGTGGTGGCCGCCGTGACGCCGAAGTCGTAGAGGTAATCGCCGCGGGTGAGCGTCGGGCACGCTTCGGGCTCGACCGCGACGAAGCGTGTACCGCTGCCCTTGAACTTCTCGGGCATGAAGGGGAACGCCAGGCCGGAGAAGTTGCTGCCGCCGCCGACGCAGCCGATGACGACGTCAGGAGCGTCGCCGGCCAGCTCCATCTGGCGGCGCGCCTCCAGCCCGATGACGGTCTGGTGCAGCATCACATGGTTGAGCACGCTGCCGAGCGAGTACTTGGTGTCGTCGTGGGTTGCGGCGTCCTCGACCGCCTCGCTGATGGCGATGCCCAGGCTGCCGGGCGAATCCGGCGTCTTCTCGAGGATCGCCCGACCGGCGTGAGTGCGGTCGGTGGGGCTGGAGAAGACGTCCGCGCCCCAGGTCTGCATCATCATCTTGCGGTAGGGCTTCTGGTCGTAGGAGACGCGCACCATGTAGACCGTGCAATCGAGGCCGAACAGCCGGCACGCCAGCGCCAGGGCGCTGCCCCACTGTCCGGCGCCGGTCTCGGTGGCCAGCCGCCGCACGCCCTCTTGCTTGTTGTAGAATGCCTGCGCCACCGCGGTATTGGGCTTGTGGCTGCCGGCCGGGCT
>JBKJJG010000137.1:0-3005 GCA_046598155.1 bacterium
ACGACTACGTGCGCACCGCGCGCGTCAAGGGGAACCCCGAGCGGGTGGTAATCAACCGGCACGCCCTGCGGAACGCCCTGATCCCGATCATCACGCTGATTGCGCTCTCAATTCCCGGCATCCTGAACGGGGCCGTGCTGACCGAAACCGTCTTCTCGTGGCCGGGGATGTGGCTGCTGCTTTTCCAGGCGGTGCTCGGACACGACTACAACGTGGCGATGGCCGTTTTGCTGTTCCTGGCCTTGATGACGGTGATCTTCAATCTCCTCGCGGATCTCGCGTACGGCCTAGCGGACCCGCGCATTCGGTATGACTAGGTCGGGTTGGGGGAAGGCTCATGCCGGGTGAATCGGCACCACGACAGCTCGCGCTGCGACTCGAGCGGCTCCGCAATGAGGCCGCCGGTTACGCCGTAGGACAGTCGTACTGGCAGATCGCCTGGCGCCGTTTTCTGAAGCACCGGCTGGCGATGATAGGCGGCACCGCGTGCCTACTGTTGACGCTCATGGCAGTGCTGGCGCCGTGGATCGCACCCCACACCTTCGACCGCATCAACCTCGATGAGCGCTGGACCCAGCCAGGGCTGACCGGGAACGTCTTCGGGACCGACGAACTGGGCCGCGACGTGCTGACGCGCATCATGTACGCCGGGCGCATCTCGCTCGTCGTGGGGTACGTGACCGCCATCTCCATCTCGATTGTGGGCTCCCTCGTCGGCGCGGTCGCCGGCTTCTACGGCGGGTGGGTGGATAGCGTGCTCATGCGGCTGGTGGACATGCTGATCGCGATTCCGCTCCTGCCGCTCTACCTCATCCTGGCCGCGCTCATCCCCGGCGGCGGGGTGGGCCGGATCGTGCTGATCTTTACCCTCTTCGGCTGGACCACCGTGGCACGGTTGGTGCGCGGGCAGATCCTATCCCTCAAGAGCCAGGACTTCGTGGAGGCAGGGCGCGCGATGGGCGCCTCGGAGGCGCGTTTGATCCTGCGGCATCTCATCCCCAACGCGCTCGCACCCGTCATCGTGGCGGCGACGCTGACGGTGGGGACCGCCATCCTGTCGGAGTCGGGCCTGTCGTACCTGGGCCTGGGGATCCAGCCGCCGCTACCGTCGTGGGGCAACATGCTGCAGCGCGCCCAGGAATACATGTTGAAGGCGTCGTACCTGGCGATCTTTCCTGGATTGTTCATCTTCATAACGGTTCTGTCGTTCAACTTCTTGGGGGACGGGCTGCGCGACGCGCTCGACCCGCGGCTCAAGACATAGGATGGTCGTGGTAATCTGATGGGTAGTCTGACTGGAGGGGGAACCAACATGACGCGGGTTGTGCTTCGCGTGAGCGTTCTCGTGTTGGGTACGGTGATCGCGCTGACCGCCGCGGGGCCGGCGGTACAAGCCCAGCAGCGGCGCGACAGGTTGACGATCGGCATGGCGCAGGAACCCAACATGTTCGGTCCGTTCTCGATCATGGCCGCCGCCGGCGTGATCAACAACGCCGTGTTCAGCTACGTCGCCCCAATCAACGAGAAATGGGCGCGGCAGCCGATGATGGTGGAGAAGCTGCCGACGATCAAGGATGGCGACCTGGTGATCCTGCCAGGCAACAAGATGCGCGTGACCTGGAAGCTCAAGCGCGGGTTCACCTGGCACGACGGGAAGCCGGTCACCGCCCTGGACTGGCGGTTCACCTACGGGATGATGCGGAACCCCCGCACCCCTCAGATCAGCCGCTTCATCCTCAACAAGGTGGACAACATCCTGGTCCCCAACATCAACGATCCCTACGAGATGGTGGTTCAGTGGAACGAGCTGTGGCCGTTTGCCGGCACCGAGCCGTTCGGCCAGGCGTATCCCCTACCGCGGCACATTCTGGAGCGTCCCTACCTGGCCGACCCAGGCAAGCTGCCGGCCCTCCCGTACTGGCGGCAGCCGGTCGGCAGCGGTCCCTACAAGGTGGTCGAGTGGGTGGCGGGCAGCCACATCACGTTCGAGGCCTATGACAAGTTCCCGGCGGGCGCGCCGGCCATCAAGACCCTGACCGTTAGGTTCATCCTAGACAGCACCGTGCTGCAGGCCAACGCGATCGCCGGCGGGGTGGACGCCACCGAGATCAACAACTTCAGCTGCCTGCAGATGGAACAGATCTCCCAGCGCAACCCGCGGGTCAACGCTCACCACCGCGAGGCGATGGTATGGGAGCGCATTGACTTCAACCTGGACGACGCGTGGCTCAAGGACAAGCGCGTGCGGCAGGCGATCGCCCACGCGCTCGACCGGAAGGCCATTGCCGAGGTCTCGTGCTCGGGAGGCCGCCAGCCCGTGGCCAACTCCTGGATGGCGCCCGGCCACCCGGCCGCGCACCCCAATCCCAAGAAGTACGATTACGACCCGGCCCGCGCCCGGGCGCTTCTGGCCGAGGCCGGATTCGCCCCGGGGGCCGACGGCATCCTGCGTGACGGTACCGGGAAGCGCGTGGAGATGTCCATCTCGACGACGGCCGGCAACTCCATCCGCGAGCAGATCCAGCAGATCATGAGGGAGCAGCTTCGCGCCGTGGGGATTGACCTGCGCATTGACAACCGGCCTGCATCGGTATTCTTCGGCCCCTTTGTCCCTCGCCGGCAGTTCCCCTACATGGCAATGTACGCCAGCCTGTTTACGCCGGAGTCTATTCCCATGGACCGGTTTCACAGCAGCCAGATCCCAACGGCGGCCAACGCCTGGGAGGGCAACAACCGGGTGGGCTGGCGGAACGCCGAGAACGACCGCCTCTGGGAACAGGTCAACGCAGAGATGGACGTCCAGAAGCGCATCGCGCTGTTCCGCAAGCAACAGGAAATCTTTGCCGAGGAACTGCCCAGCGTGCCGCTGTACTTCCGGCTCGACCTGACCACCTATCCAAAGGCGATGCGTGGCCCCCGGCCGACCGGTCTGGCATTCTACTATCTGCCCTGGAACATCTGGGAATGGCGGTGGGCGGACCAGTAATCTCCCGGAGTTCCGAGGA
>JBKJJG010000140.1:0-2567 GCA_046598155.1 bacterium
AAGAGCCTGTTGAGAAACCTGAAGAAGCGGCGCATCTCAGACCCCTTCGCTGCGGGATACTGAATCCCAACTGACTTCCACCCGCCCCGCGCAGGGGCCTGCCTCTCGCGTGCCAGGGAGATCCCCCAGGCGATCTCGAAGCATCAGCTTGGTCCCCACGCTCCCTGCGGTTCACGGCCCGGGGCGGGCGGCCTGCGACAAAGAGGAGGAATCACGTCATGGCAGAGACGCGCAAGCGCCCGGCCCACCGGTCCTGGGCCGAGCCGTGGAAGGTCAAGGTAGTGGAGCCGGTCAGGTGGACGAGCCGCGAGCAGCGCGAGCGGGCCATGAACGAGGCGGGCTTCAATACGTTCCTGCTGCGTTCGGAGGACGTCTACATTGATCTGCTCACCGACAGCGGCACATCGGCGATGAGCGACTACCAGTGGGCCGGGATGATGCTGGGCGACGAATCCTACGCCGGGAGCAGGAACTTCTACAACCTGGAGGCCGCGATCCAGAAGCACTACGGTTACCGCTACGTCGTGCCAACCCACCAGGGACGCGGCGCCGAGCACATCCTCTCCAAATTGCTCATCAAGCCCGGCGATTTCGTCCCGGGCAACATGTACTTCACCACGACCCGCCTGCACCAGGAGCTGGCCGGGGGAACCTTCGTGGACGTGATCATAGACGAGGCCCACGACCCCCGGGCCTGGCTGCCGTTCAAGGGCAACGTGGACCTGAACAAGCTGGAGGCCCTCATCGAGAAGGTCGGCGCTGACAAGATCCCGTACGTCAGCCTCGCGGCGACGGTGAACATGGCCGGCGGCCAGCCGGTCTCGATGCAGAACGTGCGGGAACTACGGGCGCTCTGCGACCGCTACGGCATCCGCATCATGCTGGACGCCACCCGCGCGGTGGAGAACGCCTACTTCATCCAGCAGCGTGACGAAGATTACCGCGGGGTACCGGTGGCCATCATCCTCCGTGAGCTCTGCTCCTACACCGATGGCTGCACCATGAGCGGCAAGAAGGACAGCCTGGTGAACATCGGCGGCTGGCTCGCCCTCAACGACCCGGCGCTCTTCGACGAGGCACGCAACATGGTCGTGGTGTACGAGGGGCTGCACACCTACGGCGGCATGTCCGGCCGCGACATGGAAGCCATGGCGCGAGGGATCGAGGAGTCGGTGCAGGACGACCACATTCGGGCGCGGGTGGGCCAGGTAGAGTACCTGGGAATGAAGCTCCTGGAGTGGAGCATCCCGATAGTGGAGCCGATCGGCGGCCACGCGATCTATCTGGACGCCGCGCGCTTCTATCCGCACATCCCCCAGGACCAGTTTCCCGCTCAGACCTTGGCGACAGAACTCTACCTGGACTCAGGGGTGCGCAGCATGGAGCGGGGAGTGGTCTCAGCGGGGCGCGACCCTGCCACCGGCGACCATCGTTACCCGAAGCTGGAACTCGTGCGGCTGACCATCCCTCGCCGCGTTTATACGCAGGCCCACATGGACGTGGTGGCCGAGTCGGTGGACGCGGTCTACGAGGAGGGGAAGAAGACCAGGGGGCTGCGGATGGTCTACGAGCCCAAGTACCTGCGCTTCTTTCAGGCGCGATTCGAACGGCTGTGAGTGGGCCAACGGGTTAGTGCCACGCCGGTGATCGTGACCGCGGCGCCGATGAGGTGGCGCAGGCCGAAAGGTTCGTTCAGAACCGCGACCGCGATCCACACTCCCAGGACTGGGATCAGGTAGGAGTACGCGGCAACCCGAGTCGGGCCGATCCTGCGGATGCCCTCGTACCAGAACAGGTACCCGAGCGAACCCGCGCCCAGTGCCGCGTACGCGAGCTGGCCCCAGGCCGCGGGTGAGAGGGCCCACGACTGCCGCGTCAGATCAGGCAATCCGATTGCCACGAGCAGGATCGTACCGAAAGCCATGGAGGCCGCCATGACCGGCAGGGTGCTGTACCGGCGGTACAGCGGCAGTACGGTGATCGGCGTTATCGCGTAGGACGCGGCGCCCAGCAGCGTTAGGACGTCGCCCTTCAGGTGCCCTGCCGACAGTCCGCCGCTGGCGCCGACGAGCGTGACCACCCCGCCCAGCGCCAGGAACACCCCCAGGGCCTGCTTGGGCGTGATCCGGTCGGCCCGTGTCGCCACCGCCAGGAGCAGCGTCATGACAGGGGCCGTGTTGATGATGAGGACGGAGTTACTCGCCGTCGTTAGGCCCAGCCCGACGGCGAAGAAGGCCTGGTAGAGCGTGACGTTGCACAGTCCGAGCGCCGCCACGCGGGGCAGATCGCTGCGCGCGAACGACAGCGGCTCCCTGCGCAGCGCGGTGATCAGCAACAGCCCGAGTGAGGCGATAATGAAGCGCACCGCGGCAAACGAGAGAGGCGTGAACTCGGCGTAGGCGGATTTGATGACCGTGAACGATGCGCCCCACAGCATCACCGTGGTGAGCACCAGCAGATCGCCCACCCCGAAGGTCCTGCGCTCGTTTCTCTCGCGGGTCACGGGCGTCCGGTCCGCCTGGCGGTCCAGGTTCCCTCGCCGGCCTGACCGAACGAGTATGTTCCCT
>JBKJJG010000201.1:0-2166 GCA_046598155.1 bacterium
GTCGAACTGCTGGTTGGATTCCTCAAGACGCTGGTGCTGGTGTTGCCATGCGTGATCGGACTGGCCCTGCTCGAGCTATCCGGAGCACGGCCCGAAACCGTCGCCGTGGCCACGCTCCTGATCTACCCGGTCATGCTCGTGGTGGTCCCAGTGGCCATCGCCGGGTCGCGGCGGTACCGTCTGAGCCGCGCGTCGTGGCGGGGCATCCGGTTCTCGTTCCGAGGGCAGACCGGAGCGTTCGTGAGGATGTTCGTCCGTGGGGCGCTGCTGACCGTTGTCACGTTCGGGCTGTACTACCCGTTCTTCTACAACGACATGTGGCGGTTTCTGATTGGGGACACCTACTACGGGACTCAGCGGTTCGAGTTCGACGGGAGCGGCGCCGACCTATTCGGCCGCTTCCTCCTGGCCGTCGTGCTGACGCCGCTGACCCTGGGCCTCTACTGGTTCTGGTTTGCCGCGCATCGGCAGCGGTACATGTGGGCGCGCACCTCGTTTGCGGCCGCGCGGTTCCGCTGCACCGTGACAGGGGGCCGACTGTTCCGGCTCGCCCTGGGCAACGGGCTGCTGCTGGTCATCACCCTGGGACTGGCGCTCTCCTGGGTGCGGGCCCGCAACATCCGGTTCCTATGCAACACGCTCGCCGTCGAGGGCCTGCTGGAGATGGACGCGATCCGGCAAGAAGCCCAGGCGGCTTCACCGACGGGTGAGGCGATCGCCGACTTCCTGGGTCTCGACTTCCCCGGCCTGGCCCCGGGCTGGTAGGAACCCCGGCGCCACCGCCGATGCGGACGCGCCTGAGCACGACGTGGCCGGGCTCCTACTACGACGGCAGGACCGCTCTTCGCAGGCCGGTCACCATCACCGTGATGGCCACGGGCCTGCGACTGGTCACCGAAGAGGGCGCGTTTCTCTGGTGGCCGTACGAGCAGCTCCGTCTGGCGCAGGGCGCGCTGCCCGGGGAGCAGATCAGGCTCGAACGGGGGCCGGAGCCCTCCGAGACGCTTGTGGTCTCCGATGAAGCGTTCCTCTCCGCGATCCGCGAGGGAGCACCGGCTGCGGCCAGGCACCTCCTCCCCGCGTTCAGGCGGCGGCACTGGACCGGCGTTGTCCTGCTGGCCGGTGCCGGAGCAGTCGTCGCCGGGCTCGCCATCTACGCGTGGGGCATCCCTGCGCTGGCCGACATGGCCGCAGAGCAAATGCCGCCGGCGTGGGAGGAACGGTTGGGCCAGGCCGCGCTGGAGTCCCTGGCGCCGCCCGGTCGCCGGTGCGCCGATCCACGGCGCGACGCTGCCCTAGACGAGATCGTGGCCCGGCTGGCCGCGGCAGGTCCTGGGAGTGCCTACACCTTCCGGACAACAGTGGTGGACGAACCCGCGGTCAACGCCTTCGCGGTGCCCGGAGGAAACCTGATCATCCACCTGGGGCTGTTGCAGGCGACGCAGACCCCGGCCGAGCTGGCCGGGGTGCTGGCCCACGAGATGCAGCACGTCCGCCACCGCCACGGCACCAAGGCGCTCTTCCGGGAGATCTCGATGAGGGCGCTGCTGAGTTTGCTGGTGGGCGACGCAGGTGGGCTGGGGCAGGCATTGGAAACGGCGGGGACGCTCGGCGAGCTGCGCTACCGGCGCCAGGACGAGGAGACCGCCGACCGCGACGGCATGGACCTGATCCAGGCGGCGCGCATTGATCCCAATGGGATGGTCAGTTTCCTGCGCCGGCTCAGCCAGGAGGAATCCGGTGCGCCCCGCAGCCAGGCCTACCTGTCAACGCACCCGCTGACGGGTGAGCGAATCAAGCAGCTGGAACGGATGGCCGTGGGGGCGCGCTACACACCTGTCCCCCTGCTGCCGGGGTATCCCTGGCGCGAGATCGGGAGTAGGTGCGTCGCCGCGCCGTAGGCCAAACTTCCTCTGACCTAGGGTCAGGTGGTGTCCCTTCTCACGAAGAACACGTACATCAGCGCAATCGCCGTGACGTAGAGGACGGTCATCAGCCCGAACATCGTGTTGAACCCTGCCTCGAATCCGGCCAGTCCGCGCCACCATCCGCTGAACGCCGAGCCGATGGCCCAGCCCAGACTCCAGGCGATGGCGGACAGGCTGCTGTAGGTCGCGCGCTCGCCGGGCGGGATCTGCTCCTGCGCGAAGGCCTGGTAGACCGGGT
>JBKJJG010000029.1:0-5329 GCA_046598155.1 bacterium
GGGTGATGGCGGTAACCATGATGTACTTGCCGGTGGGCCGGTCGGCCAGGCGATCCATCACGTCTAGGTGGATCTTGGCCTTGTACTTCCCGTACGTGTCGAGGTCGTCCTCGGTCAGTCCAAGGCGCCTGGCGATCTCCAGCACTGAAAGGAGCTTGGCCTCCTGGGCAATGTCGAGGTCGCTCTTGATCTTGCTGCTCATGCAATTACCTCCTCGGTGGGTGCTTTGACGTCTTCTCGCACAACCTGCCGCGGCCGGCCGACCGCGGCTTCTGACCAGTCCTTGGGTTCCATGATGGCGCGGAGGGACTCCAACTCCCCCAATGCCTGAAGTCGGTTGAATATGAGCAGCCACGCGCAGTCCACGGCGGTATCCACCTCGCACTTCCCGTCGCGGTATCCCCCGCAGGGCCCGTTGAGCAACCCCTTGGAGCAGCGCGCGATCGGGCAGATGCCGCCGGTGCGGTCGAGGACGCACTCACCGCAGCCGCGGCACCGCTCGACCCACACGCCGGGCTGGAGGGTGATCCCCATGAACTTGGTGTCCAGCAGCGGGAACACGCGGCGATGGGGGAACGCCTCCGCCATCAACTGCACCCCGCACCCGCACCCCATCGAGAACACTGCCTCGGCTGCCTCCACCTGGGGAGCCAACGGCAGGAGGAACTCTTGGTCGCACTGGCGGTGCACCGTGGCCTCGGCGATCTCGATGGACGCGCCCTGCACGCCGCGGGCCATCCGGGCCAGCGAGCTGAGAACAGAAACCTCACGCTCCCCACCGGCGAGGCAGACCGACACGCAGCTCGCGCAGCCGACCACCAGCACCCGCTGGTACGGCGCCATCATCTTGAGAACGGTCTCCAGGGACTTCTGCTCGGCTACGATCATGGCGCCCTCCTATCTCGCCTGGAGCGCTGGAGCTGCGGCCAGGTGGGCGAGCACCGGGCCGGCCACGTGGAACGAGCCCGTCACGCAGACAACGCCCTCGGGGGAAGCGGCGTCGAGCGCACACTCGAGCGCATCCACCGGGTCCTCGACGATGCGGATGTCGGCAACGCCCGGGCAGAACGCGATGGCCACGTCGGCCGGCGGCAGCGCCCGGTCGTCGTCGGCCCTGGTCGCGATCACGACCGAAGCCCTAGGGGCAATGATGCGGGCGATGCCCGCCAGGTCCTTGTTGCCGAGCACGCCGATCACCAACGCGACACGGCGTCCGGGAAAGACCTCGTCCAGCACGTTGCGCAGCGCCTGAAACGAGACGGCGTTGTGGGCCACGTCCACGATCAGGGTGGGGCAGCAGTGACGGACCACCTCGATCCGGGCAGGCCAGCGCAGGCCGGCAAGGCCTGCCCGCACTGCCGCCTCGGGCACGACGAACCCCGAGGCCCCCAGCCCCTCAACCGCCCCTACGGCCGTAGCGGCGTTGAGGGCCTGATGCCGCCCCAGCAAGGGCACCGCGAGGTCCCGGTAGGAGCGCAGTTGTCCGCACACGGTGACGCGGATCCCTCCCAGGCTGGACCGAAGCGTCCGGTAGCGGATCTCACGGCCCACCCTGATCAGCGTGGCACCCTTGGACGCCGCGGCCTCCTCGATTACCTCGGATGCCGCTGCCGGCTGGGGCACGGTGACGGCCCGGCCGGAGGGCCGGATGATGCCGGTGTCCTCCTCCGCGATGCGGCGAAGGCTGTTGCCCAGCAGGTCGGTGTGGTCGTACCCTACGGTGGTGATTACCGAGACGATCGGATTCACCACGTTGGTGGCGTCCAGGCGCCCTCCGATGCCGACCTCGACGACGGCGAGATCCACCGCGTGGCGCGCGAAGTACATGAACGCGATACCGGCCGAGACCTCGAAGTAAGTCGGGGGCCAACCCGGCCCTCCCTCTCCCCGGGCGATCGCATCGCGCACCTCGCCGACGAGGCCGGACATTTCTTCCTGAGTTATCAACTCCCCGTTGATCCGCATCCGCTCGCGGAACTCCACCAGGTGCGGCTTGGTGTAGAGGCCCACCCGGTAGCCGGCGGCCTGTGCCATCGAGGCGATCATCGCTGCGGTGGAGCCCTTACCCTTCGTCCCCGCAACGAGCACCGCCGGGAACCCCTTTTCGGGGTCGCCGAGCAGGCCGCAGAGATGCCGCATGCGATCCATCTTGAGGGGCGTATACGGCGCTGGCGGAGAGGGCCGGCCGGCGATAAGCCCGTTGAGGTAGGCGAGCGACTCTTCGATGTTCATCCCCGCACCCGACCGCTAGGCCGTCCGCACTTGCAGGTAGTTGTCGCAGTAGATCTCCCTGTTGAGGAGCACGCTGGCCGTTCGCAGCGCGTCCATCAGCTCCTGGTCCAGCGGGTCCAGGATGGCTCCGTCCAGACCCATGGCCATGGCCATCGTCAGGAACGTGCGGTTGATCAGCCCGCGGTTGAGCGCTCCCTGGGAAACGTTGCTCAGCCCCACGATGATGTGTGGCGTAGGTTCGCACAGCGCCAGGAACGACGGGATAGCCTTCAGGACCTCGGGCCCCTGCGCCTGCGCGGCGTTGACCGGCAGCACGATGGGATCGAGATAGAGCCGGTCGGTTGCCAGGCCTGCCTCCATGGCGCGGGCCACGATCGTCAGGGCGATCTCGGCCCGTGCCTCGGCGTTGCGCGGGATGCCGCGCTCGTCAATGGTCAGGGCGATCAATCCGGCGTTGAACTCCACCGCCAGCGGGAGCAGCGCGTCCAGCTTCTCCGCGGCGCCCGTCGTGGAGTTGATCACGGCGCGGCCCCGGCAGGCGCGCAGTCCCGCGGCGATCACCGCCGGCTTGGGGCTGTCCAGTGAGAGCGTCACATCCACCGCGTCCTGGACGGTCTGCACCAGCCAGGTCATCACCTCGGCCGGGTCCTCCCCGGTCGGACCGGTGTTGAGGTCCAGGGCGCTGGCCCCGGCGCTCACCTGCCTCCTGGCCAGATCGGCAATCGCGCCCGCATCGCGCTCCCGGATCGCCCGGGCCACCGACCGGAACATCCCATTGATTCGCTCGCCTATGATGAACATCTGCTTCCTCCTATGCGGTCGCTGCGGCCGCGCTCAGGTCGGCGATCGCTCGCCTGGCCGCGGCTGCCGCTTCAGGATGCATCAGCACAAGGATGTCAGCCCCGGCGTGCAGGAAGGAGGTTGCGGTGATTGCCTCCCAGGCCGGTCCGCGCCGTGCCTCCGAACCCCACACCGGCTGCGCGGCCTCCGGCAGCTTTGCCTCCTTGGCCTTCCAGGATTCCTCGCCCGAGAGGGTGAGCATCGGCTGCGCCAGCATCTTGTCGCCCTGCAAGCCGGCTATGCGGATCCGCTCCATGATCGAGTACTCGTACTCCAACCCGTAGCCCAGCGACGCGTTCCCCGGATGGAGCACGATCCGGTCGGGGGAGAGCCCCATCTCGGTGATGAGGATGCTAAGCTGCTTCTGGATGTTTACGTCTATCGGCGATTCGGCCAGGACCGAGTGGCCGTCTGCCAGGCACGAGACCACCAGCGTCTTGTAGTTCTCGCGGGTGGCCACGCCGATCAGGCACCGCTCTCCCTTGGTTGCCTCGGTGACGCGCGGCCAGACTTCGTTGTCCTTGTCGGCGTGGCCGCAGCCCAGGATGATCAGTGGCACGGGCACGGCTTCCAGCACCGACCGCACGGTGGCGACAGCGGCGTCCGGCGAGGCGTCCTGCCAGTCGGGATGGGGGCTGTTGAGGCGCAGGCAGATCAGTTCTGCCCCGTAGGCCTCGACGCACTTGCGCGCCCAATCCGCGGGCGAGCCCATGACGTCACCCAGTTGCGACGTAAGGGCCTCGGGCCAGTCTTGGGGCACGGCGTCCATGACCTCCATCGCCACCACCGGGCAGTGGGGGCTGGGAGCATCCCCCGGAAGAAACGGCAGCGCGGCGTGCCCGCCCACCGTCACGGTTCGGGCGCGCGTTCCGCCCTCCGAAGCCGTGGCGCCGATCGTGACGGTGAAGATCTTGCCAGGCCAGGTCTCTCGCAACAGATCAACGGTCACTTGATCACCCCTCCTTGCGTATGCGGTTGGCGGCAGCCACCAGCCGCCGGGTCGTCAGCTCTGCCAGCGCGGTGAGCACCTCTGCATCCAGGTACCCCCGTACCGAGGCGTCGAACACTACCGAGGCGCTGGGTGCAAACTCCTCATCGCCTTTCCACATCAGATAGGACACCGGAACCCGAGGGAGCGCCGGGATGCACACCGAGACGTCACCCTGGTCGAGCGGCTCGCCGTCCAGGTCCCTGCCTGCCTCCAGCAGCAACGACGGATCTGGGCCGAAGACCTTCAGGATCGGCGCCACGACCCGGCCGCGAAACGAGGCCAGGTATCCCGGGCCGCCGGGAAGCTGCTCGAACGAGATCCACTGGCCCTCGCGCGGGCTGCCGGTGGACTCCAGCAAGTAGAGCAGCAGGAGGATGGCAACGTTCACCTCGGCGGGCTGGCCATCGGCGTCCAGAACCAACCCCTCCGGGTACGCAACCGTGTAGTTGCGGCCGACACAACGCAGCCCGATCCTGTCCGGGCCGAGCAGCGTTGCGCCGCTTCGTGCAACGAGCAGGTCGAGGGCGTGCGCGCCGATCTTGGCGCGCAGCCCGTCGTAGGTTCCCTGATAGACGCTCATCCTCGCACCACCGCCAGCGGACCCACCGCCGTCAGGATCTCCGTCACCGCCCGCGCAGCCGGGGATTCATCGGGAAGGTCCAGCAGGGGCCGTCCTTCCAGTTCGTAGGCGGCCACCAGCGGATCCTCGGGCACCACCCCGGCCACGCGGATCCCGCCCTCGCCGAAGACGCGATCCACGGCCACGGGAACCCCGGATGCCCGGTTGACCACCAGCGCAATCTCCTTGACCGAAAGGCCGAGTTCTCGCACGAGGTCCTGGATGCGTCGCGCCGCCTTCACCCCGGCCATGCTGGGGTCGCTCACGATGAGCAGAAGCCCGACGTCGCGCGTGGTCCGACGGCTGAGGTGCTCCATCCCTGCCTCGTTGTCCATGACCACGAAGGGGTAGCTGCCCATCAGGCGGTCCAGGTGATCGCGCAGCAGGTGGTTGGCCGCGCAGTAGCAGCCTGCGCCTTCCGGCCTTCCCATGACGATCAGGTCAACACCCTTACCCTCGGCCAGGCAGTCCTCGAGATGGTACTCGAGGTAAGTCGTCCGCGGAAGGTTCTCGGGCACGTCGCGCATTCCCCGCGTCTCGTGCAGAACGTCGGAGATCGCCCGGTCCGGCCGCAGCCCCAGCGCGGCGTCCAGGTTGGTGTTGGGATCCGCGTCCACTGCCAGGATCGGGGTCTTCCCCAGGCGGCG
>JBKJJG010000243.1:0-4009 GCA_046598155.1 bacterium
GTGCAGCGGCCGATCCCCATCTGGATGGGAGGCGCGGCGGACCCGGTGCTCAGGCGCGCCGCCCGGCTTGCCGACGGCTGGTTCTTCGGCGGTGGACTGCCGAACCCGTACACCCGCGGCCCTTCCAGACAGCCGGCCGAACTCATCGAACGTCTTCGCCTGCACCTCCATGAGGCAAACCGTGATCCATCGTCGTTCGGCATAGAGGCGCGGGTCGCCGCGGCCAAGGACAGCCCACAGGACTGGCGCCGCTTGACCGAGGAGTGGCTGGCGCTAGGCGCCACTCACCTGAGTTTCTCCACGATGGGCGCGGGTCTGGGGACGCCCGACGATCATATCGAGGCGGCGCGAAGGTTCCGCGACGCGATACGCGGCTAGGCGGATGGCGCGGGCTACGGTGAGGCGTTCCCCAGCCGCGCTTCGGCGAAGTGGCACAGCGCGGTCTGCCCTCCCCCTGCGTCCACCAGGAGCGGTAACTCGCGGTGGCAGATCTCCTGTGCGATCGGACAGCGAGGGTGAAATGGACAGCCCGGTGGCGGCGCAACAGGCGAGGGCACATCGCCCGGAAGGATGATTCGCTTCCGCATCCTCGCAAGACGCGGGTTCGGGACAGGGGTGGCCGAGAGCAGCGCCTCGGTGTAAGGGTGCACGGGCCTGCTGAACACCGACTCGGTCGGGCCTTCTTCGACGATCCGCCCCAGGTACATCACCGCAACGCGCCGGGCCACAGAGCGTACCACCGCGAGATCGTGGCTTATGAACAGGTATCCGACGCCCCGCTGCCGTTGGAGCCGCTGCATCAGCACGAGGATCTGTGCCCGTACCGAAAGGTCGAGCGCGGAGACCGGCTCGTCGGCGATGATCACCGCGGGATCGGCGGCGAGCGAGCGGGCCACGTTGATCCTCTGGCGCTGGCCTCCTGAGAGCTGATGGGGAAAGCGCCCGAGGAACACCGCCGGAGGCTCCAGGCCAACCTCGACCAGCAACTGTGCCGCGGTATCGCGGCGCGTTCCCGCAGCCACCCCACGCGCGGACAGCGCCACTTCCAGAATCTGGGCCACCGTCTTGCGGGGATTCAGGGAGGCCTGCGAGTCCTGAAACACCATCTGCACGCCGTAGCGAAACTCGCGCCAGTCCTGACCGGTCAGCGCGGATAGCACCCGGCCGCGATAGCGCACCTCGCCTGAGGTCGGCGCCTCGAGCCCGGCCAGGATGCGGCCCGTCGTGGTCTTGCCCGACCCGGATTCGCCAACAAGCGCGAGCGTATCGCCCTCGGCCACGCCCAGAGAGACACCCTCCACGGCGCGCACCCAGGCGCGGGTGCCGGTGAAGGTCCGGCCCCACGGGAACCGCTTGGTGAGATCGCGGGCTTCCAGGATCACGGCGCGCCTTCTCCCTGGTGAAGCCAGCACGCGGCGAGATGGTGCGCTCCGAGGCGGAATGCCGGCGGGTCCTCGATCCGGCAGCAATCCAGAACAGCGGGGCAGCGGGGATGAAACCGGCACCCGCGCGGCAGGCGGGCCAGGTCGGGCACCGCTCCCTCCATCACCCTGGTGATAGGCCGGGCCTCGTCTATGCTGAGCGTTGCGGCCAGCAAACCCTGAGTGTAGGGATGGCCCGGGGACGCGAACAGGGCTTCCGCCGGGGCCGACTCGACGATCCGACCGGCGTACATGACGTGGACCGTTTCACAGACCTCGGCCACGACGCCCAAATCGTGGGTGATCAACAGCAGCGCCATCCCCAGCTCGCGGCGAAGGCGCTGGAGCACGTCCAGGATCTGTGCCTGGATCGTCACGTCCAGGGCGGTTGACGGCTCATCGGCGATCAGCAGCGCAGGCCGGCATACGATAGCCATGGCGATGACGGCGCGCTGGCGCATCCCGCCCGAGAGCTCGTGAGAGAAGCGGCGGTAGGTCTCTGCCGGGTCTGGCAGGCCCACCAGAGCCAGCGCCTCGATCGCCTTCTGCCGCGCCTGCGTCCATCCGTGGCGCACCGCGTACGCTTCCGCCACCTGCTGCCCAACCGGCAGTACCGGGTCAAGATAGGTCGTTGGGTCCTGAAAGATCATCGCCACACTACCGCCGCGCACCCGGCGCATCTCCTCATCGGTGAGGGACAACAGGTCGCGGCCGGCGAGCTCGATCCGGCCGCGCACGACGCGGGCGGCATCCGTGGGGAACAGCCGGAGGATCGAGAACCCGGTCATCGTCTTGCCTGATCCGGACTCCCCGACCAGGCCCGCGGCCGCTCCCTGCGGTAGCGCGAGCGAGATGCCGTCAACCGCGCGCACCACGCCCCGCGTCGTCAGGATGTGGGTGTGGAGGTCCTCAATCAGCAGGAGGGGCCCGGTACCGTTCATGGCGCATCACGCATCGAGTCGTGGATTGGCCGCGTCATTGAGGCCGTCGCCCATCAGGTTGAATCCCAGTACCGCCAGCGAGATGCCCAGCCCGGGGAACACGCTCATCCACCAGGCCTCGCGCAGGTGGGCCTGCGCATTGTTCAGCATCATTCCCCACGACACGAGGTTGGGATCCCCCAGGCCGAAGAACCCGAGACTCGCCTCAAGTAGTATGGCGCCGGCAACGTCGAGGGACCCAATCACGACCACCGGAGCGAGCACGTTCGGAAGGATCTCCGAGAAGATGATGCGGGTGTTGCGCAGCCCCAGCACGCGTGCGGCGTCCACGTAGGCCGCGCCCCGCAGCGCCATAACCTGGCCGCGGACGACCCGCGCTGCCTGCGGCCACGACAGGATGCCGATGACGGCAATCAGCTTCCACAGGCCGCTGCCGAAGAGCGCGACCACGAGCAGCGCGAGCACGAACCGCGGGATCACCTGAAACAGCTCGGTGATGCGGCCCAGGACCGCGTCCGCCCAACCCCCGTAATACCCGGCCAGGGAGCCGATGAATACACCGAGCAGCACCGCGGTGGCGGCGGCGCAGACACCGACGGTGAGCGAGACGCGGCTCCCCCAGAGGACCCCGCTGAGGATGTCGCGGCCGAGGTTGTCCGTTCCGAGCGGATGCCCCGGGGTCCCAGGGGGATTGAGCGTCACCATGGAGGTGGTCTGAGGGTCGCGCGGTGCCAGCAACGGCGCGGCCAGGGCGACGACAACCAGGAGAACGACCAGGCAAAGGCCGATGACGCCTGCGCGGCTCCGGCGGAAGCGGCGCCAGAACTCGCGCCCACCCGCCTCCGGGGGGATCTCTGCGCCCTGCTCCGCTGCCATCTCCACTGCCATCAGTACCGCACCCGCGGGTCCAGCGCCGCGTAGAGTAGGTCGGTAAGAAGGTTCACGACAACGACCGTCGCGGAAACCATCAGGAGCACGCCCAGTAGCACCGGGGTGTCACGCTGCAGCATCGCGTCGTACAGCAGACGCCCCACGCCCGGCCATCCGAAGACGGTCTCCACGAGCGCCGATCCGGCCAGCACAAAAGCGAAGTTGTAGCCGATCACCGTCACCACCGGCAGCGCGGCGTTCCGCAGACCGTGCTGGAGCAGCACCAGGCGCTCCGGAAGGCCGCGTGCCCGCGCGGCCAGGATGAAGTCCTGGCTCATCGCCTCGAGCATCGAGGCGCGGGTCAGGCGGGAGATGAGCGCCATGTACCTGAACGAGAGCGCGGCCGCCGGCAGAATCAGGTGCCGCGCCGCGTCCAGGACGGCAGCCAGGCCGGTGTACTCCTCGCGGACCGAGCGGATTCCCTGCGCCGGAAGCCACCCCAAGAACACGGCGAAGAGCAGCACCAGAAGTTGCGACAGCCAGAAGTCGGGGATCGAGAATCCCGCCAGCGAAATGCCGGTGGCCGCGGTGTCCAGCACGGAGCCCCTGCGGCGGGCCGCGGCTACGCCGAGCCCGACCCCCACCAGCGCCGCGAGCGAGAGGGCCGTCGCCATCAGAAGGAAGGTGTTCCCGAGGCGGCCGGCCACCAGGGTGACCACAGGCAGGCGGTAGGCAAAGGAGAACCCCAACTGGCCGCGGACCACGTTCCACGCATAG
>JBKJJG010000019.1:0-5417 GCA_046598155.1 bacterium
TACCTGACCGCGCGGGACTAGGCGGTCTGCGCCGGGCTCTCGGGAGCGGCGCGGAGATACTGATCGATCGAGGCGGCTGCCAGCTTGCCGTCGCGCATGGCCAGGATCACGGTCGCGCCGCCCCGTGCCAGGTCGCCTCCGGCAAACACGCCAGACCGGCTGGTCGCCTGGTCTTCGCCGGTGACCACGGTGCCCCACGAGCTTGTCTTCAATCCGGGCGTGGTGGACTGGATGATCGGATTGGGCATCTGGCCGATCGCCAGGACGACCGTCTGCACGGGCACGACGAACTCCGACCCCGGAACGGGAATGGGCCTGCGACGTCCTGACGCGTCCGGTTCGCCCAGCTCCATCCGCTGGCATTCGATTCCGCACACGCAGTTGTTCGAATCGCTCAGGATGCGGGTCGGGGTGGTCAGCAGCATGAACTGCACGCCTTCTTCCTCGGCGTGAAGGATCTCTTCTACGCGCGCCGGCATCTCGTCGCGCGACCGGCGGTAGATTAGGTAGGCATCATCGGCGCCGAGCCGGAGGGCCGTTCGCACCGCGTCCATGGCCGTGTTCCCTCCGCCGATCACCGCAACCTGCCTGCCGATTCGAACCGGCGTGTCGTACTCTGGGAAACGGTACGCCTTCATGAGGTTGACGCGAGAGAGAAACTCGTTGGCCGAGTAGACGCCAACCAGGCTCTCGCCCGGGATGCCCATGAAGTACGGCGTGCCGGCGCCCGTTGCCAGGTAGATGGCCTTGAAGTCCCATTCGCCCATCAGCTCGTCAATCGTGGCCGTCCTGCCGACGACGAAGTTCGTGATGATCTCCACACCCAGCGATCGTACGCGACCGATCTCGAGATCCAGGATGTCGCGCGGGAGGCGGAACTCGGGGATCCCGTACCGGAGCACGCCGCCCGGCGCGTGGAGCGCCTCAAAAACCGTTACACGGTAGCCCCGCTTCGCCAGCTCGGCGGCGCAGGTAAGACCTGACGGCCCTGACCCAACTACTGCCACCTTCTCCTCGCGCTGCTCCGGCAGAGGTGGGGCGACAAAGAGGTTGTGCTGGCGCTCGTAGTCGGCGGCGAACCGCTCGAGTTTTCCAATCGCCAGTGGCGTGTACTTCTTGCCGAGCACGCAGAGCTGCTCGCACTGCGACTCCTCGGGGCAGACCCGTCCGCAGATGCCCGGCAGGTAGTTGGCCTCGCGGATCTTGTTGATCGCGCCGACGTAGTTCCGCTGCAGCAACAGGTCAACGAATCCCCGTATGTCAATGCTCACCGGGCAACCCTTGACGCAGACGGGGTCCTTGCACTCCAGGCACCGCGAGGCCTCGAGCAGCGCGGCGGCCTCGTCAATCCCCAGGCATACCTCGAGGAAGTTCCTGCGGCGCTCTTCCGGCGACTGCTCTGCCGGGTGCTGGCGCGGGATCTTCAGCCGCTCCGCGGGCTTGAGGGGATTAGCGCCTTTCATCACGCGCGCTCACCGTGCGCGGCGGCAGTCCGGCAGGAGCACCGCTCGTCGGAGATCCGCTCCATTTCCAGGTAGGATCGGTTCCGCGCGATCAGTTCGTCGAAGTCCACGCCGGCAGCATCGAACTCGGGACCGTCCACGCACGCGAACTTCGTCTTGCCGTCAATCGTCACGCGACAGCCGCCGCACATGCCGGTCCCGTCAATCATGATCGTGTTCAGGCTCACGATGGTCCTGATTCCCCGCTTCGTCGCAAGATCGGCAACGGCCCTCATCATGACCAGGGGCCCGATCGCGTAGACGACGGCGACCTCCGGGTGCTCGTCCAGAAGGGACGAAAGGGCGTCCGTGACGAGCCCCTTACGCCCGTAGGAGCCGTCGTCCGTGGTGACGGTCAGGGTGGCCGAACACTCGCGCATCTCCTGTTCGAGGACCACCAACTCCCGCGTCCGCGCGCCGACTATCGTGTGTACCGTGTTGCCCGCGTCGCGCAGGGCGCACGCGATTGGGAAGAGCTCAGCGGTACCCACCCCTCCGCCCACGCAGGCGACCGCGCCGTGGTTCTCGATCGGCGTGGGGTTGCCCAGCGGGCCGACGACGTCACTCAGCGCCTCTCCGACCTGCATGGCGCACAGCGCCTTGGTTGTCTTCCCGACCGCCTGGATGATCAGCGTAATCGAGCCCTCGATGGGGTCGGACTCCACAACCGTGAGGGGGATGCGCTCGCCGGTTTCGTCAATGCGAACGATTACAAAGTTGCCGGCCCGGTGCTTTCGGGCGACAAAAGGCGCCCGAATGCGAAACTTCGCGATCGAGGGGGCCAGCGTCCACTTGCCCAGAATCAGAAAGCGGCTTTCCTGAGTATCATCCATGCGTCCGCACACCGTCACAAGCATAGGAAAGCACGACGAGAGGGCGTATCAGGCCGCGACCCGATGTTGGAGTAGGGAAAAAGCGCAGCCTCCGCCCGGGTACTCAGGCCGCGAGGGCTGGGTCAGGCGAGTACCCAGACCTCCTGCTCGGCGGGAAGCGACTTGCGCGTGATGGTCACCGTCGCGCCCACGCGCTTCACGGCCGCCTTGCCCTTGAGGAAGTCATCCAGCGTGCCGATCGGCCACCCGGGATTGACCTCGGTCTTGAAGTGCATAGGGATCACCACGCGCGGCTTCAGTTGGGCGATGACCTGGTCGGCCTCGGCAGGGCCGATGGTGAAATGCCCGCCGACCGGTATCATGAGGACGTCCACCGCGCCGATCGCGCGCACCTGCTCCGGGGTCAGCACGTGGCCGAGGTCACCCAGGTGCGCCATGCGCAACCCCTCCACCTCAATGACCGCGACCGCGTTCTTTCCGCGCGCGCGTCCCTGCATGGTATCGTGGTAAGTCGGCACTCCGAAGACGCGCATCGGCCCGACGTGCGTGTCGAGCGCGGCCCAGGTCTTGCCCTCATCGGCCAGGCCGCGCAGCACCCTGGGGCGGCCCCGGATCAGGTCAACGCTGCCGTGGTCGGAGTGCTCGTGGCTGGTCACCACGGCGTCCGGCTCCACGTCCGGCCTGGGATACCCGACATCGTCGTTGAATGGGTCAATGACGATTGTGGTGCCCTCGGCGGTCAGGCCAAACATCGCGTGCCCGTAAAAGCGGATCTCCACGGTCCTTCACCTCCATTCACGGTTCCCGCGGCGTCCCCATTCCTCCTCTCATGCTACAATGTGCGCCGTGAGGCGCACCTACCGGACTCTGGACGAAACCCGGGCGCTGATGGCGGTTGCCCGGGGCGACGAGCCCCCGGACCTCCTCGTCACCGGAGGCCGCGTGCTCAACGTCTACTCGGGCGAGCTCCTGCCGGGTACGGTGGCGGTGGCCGGTGGGCGCATCGCCTACGTGGGCGAGCGTTCGCTCGAGGCCGGGGCCTCCACGACCGTGGTGGAAGCCCGCGGCAAGGTGATTGCACCCGGGTACATTGACCCGCACGGGCATCCCCAGGCAATGTACACCCCTGATGAACTGGCGCGCGCGGTGCTTCCCAGGGGCACCACGGCCATCGTGGCCGATACCCTGATGCTGCTGAACCTGACCATACCGGACGCGACCCTCCCTGCGCTGGCCGCGCTGGCTGCGCTGCCCCTCCGGTACTTCTGGTTCCTCCGGCTGCACGGCCAGGCGCACAGCCCACACGACCCCACAACCCTCAGCGAAGAGCGGCTCGAGGCGCTGCTGGCGCTCGATGACGTTCGTGCCCTGGGCGAGATCACCCGTTGGACGCAGGTGTACGCGGGCGAGGCAGGGCTCCTGGAACGCATAGCGCGCGGGGTCGCGGCCGGGCGCCGCGTCGAGGGACACGCACCGGGCGTCTCGGCCGACCGGATGCAGGTACTGGTCGCCGCGGGGTTCTCATCCGACCATGAAGCAATCACCGCGGAGCAGGCCCTGGCGCGTCTGCGCGCAGGGCTCTATGTCATGCTGCGCCACGGATCGCTGCGCCCGGACCTGCCGGCGCTGGCGCCGGTGGTCACCGGCAGCCGTGCCTTCTCCGGCCGGATCATGCTGACGCCCGATGGCCCCAACGCTGCCTTCGTCCACGGGAAGGGATACATGGAGCACCTTCTGGATGTGGCCATCCGCCTGGGCGTGGACCCTGTGGCCGCCTACCAGATGGTAACCGTCAACCCTGCGACCTACTTCGGGCTGGACGAGGAGATGGGAGGCCTGGCGCCGGGTCGCCGGGCTGATCTCGTCGTGCTCGAAGGCCTCGACCGCCCCATGCCGCAGGCCGTGATCGCGGTAGGGCAACTGGTGGCACAGGACGGCCGTCTGGTGGCAGACCTCCCGGCGATGCCGTGGGATCGCTGGTTGCGGCCGTACGCCCCGGGAGATTGGCGGCCCGACCCATCGTTCTTCTCCCTGGAAGGGCTGCCACAACCGGCGCCGGCGATGCACTTCGAGAACACCGTCATCACGCACCGCCGCGACGTCGCGATCGGGAAGGATCTGCCCGAGGGCGTGCTTCGCCTGGTCCTGCTTGATCCCGCGGGCCGGTGGCGGTGCCGCACCCTGCTGTCCGGGTTTGCGGAGCGCATAGGTGGCCTGGCGACGACTTACACGAGCGGCGCGGGGATGTACGTACTGGGCCGCGATCCCTCGGACATGGCCGCGGCCGCGTCGCACGCCATGGATCTGGGCGGCGGCGTGGTCCTGGCTGAAGGCGGAGCCGTGGTATTCGAGCTTCCCCTCCCGCTGGGCGGGTTGATGTCGCCGCGTCCCATGGGAGAGGTGGCCGCTGATCTGGAGGCGCTCACCGCCCTGCTGCGCGCACGCGGATATGCCCACCACGACCTGGCCTACAGCCTGCTGTTCTTCGGGTTCGACTCGCTACCGTACGTCCGGCTGACGTACCGGGGCCTGTGGGATGTTGTCGGTGACCGCGTGCTGCTGCCCAGAGAGGACCTCTGACGATCAAGGACGTTCGGGACCGGCGGCGGGGTTATGAAATCTGGTGCCGGGGGACAGAGTTGAACTGCCGACGCGCGGCTCTTCAGGCCGCCGCTCTACCACCTGAGCTACCCCGGCACCTGCGTTTTGTAGTCTAGCAACCGGCCGGAGCCGGGTCAACGCCTCCCGTCCTCGGCAAGCGCAGATGGAGAAGCCACCAGTTCTGGCCATCTGCTTGCCCGTTGCAGGGACCGCCTGCGGAGCAAGCGAATCCTTTTTAGGTTTTGGAGGAGCGCCCATGCGACTATGCTACCTCGGCGGCGAGGAACGCCGCCGGTACCTGCAAGAGACTGCCAGCCCGGGCGTGGTCGTGGAGCGGCTCGCGGACTTCATCGCTTCCGTCGCGCGCCCTGAGACAATCGAATCGCTCTACGACGAAGCCCGGCTCGCGCCGTGGAACATCGAGATGACGATCGAAGCGGAACGGCGGGGGTACGACGCGGTGATCACTGGTTGCGCGGCC
>JBKJJG010000039.1:0-1721 GCA_046598155.1 bacterium
GATCCAGCACGTTGAACAGCACGCCGGCGAAGCGCGCCTGCCCCTTCGGGAGATTCCGGAGATCATAGTCCGGTCCCTTCCCCAACCACCCGGCGCCGTCATCGTCCACGTGGCCGCGGTTGGCGACGGCCCTGATGTCGAACGGCCGGCCCGGAACGGTCCGCGGCTCCTCGCGGGCTGGGCGCCAGTTCTCCCGGAATCGGCCGGCGGCCTCCACCGCGGACAGCGAGGGGACCGATCGATCGGCCGACCAGAAGTGATCGGCGGCCGGCAGGTAGCTGTAGATCTGCTGGTAGGACGACGCGAGCGCGCCCCGGTTGCCGAAGTACCCGGTCCAGGTGGTCCGCACCATGCCGGATACCCCGGCGCGCCTGGCATCGCGCGCCAGCGCGGCGATGTTGTCGTGGCGGTCCCAGGTCGCGGCCAGCACTGGGAATCCCCAGGCCCGCAAGCGGTCCAAACTCGGGTAGCGCGCCGCGGCGTGATACTGCCAGTCAACCATTACGATGTCCCGCGGCAGGCGCGCCAGCTCAGGCGCGAATTCGTTGGTGAGGAGCACGTCGCCCCACATCATCGTCCCGACGCCCCGGGCCCTCAGGTGATCGTACAGACGCAGGGTATCGCGCACGAACAGCTCGCCGAACCCCAGGCGCCGGCCCTCCTCTGACCATGGAAACGGCACCACGTTACGCACCTCGTCGTGCCCGATGTGGAGGAAGCGCGGCCGGAACAGCGCGATCGCCTCGTCCAGCACCGGCAGCACCACCTCGTAGACCCGCGGGTTGAGCGGGTCGTAGGCGAACCGCGCCGGTGCCAGCTCCACCGGCATCTCCAGCAGGTCGAGGTTCTGGTCATTGTGGAACAGCCACCCGACGTGCCCTAGCGTCTGGATGAGTGGGATCGGCTCGATCAGGTGCTCGCGCGCAGCGGCGATCACCGCCGCTGCCTGGGCCTTGGTCGCTCCCCCTGGATGCCAGATGTTGGGCGCGCTCTCCCACCGAACGTACTCGGACTCCGCGATCAGCACGTTGAACTTGTAGCGGCTCAAGATGCGGTCTATCAACGCGGTGTGGAAGACGTCGGAGTGGCTGTCGAGCACCACGTGCACCGCGCGGATCGGATGATCGGGCCAGTCGCGGACCTCGGCGCCGCGGACGATCAGCCGACCGGGATCGCGGGCGTCCCGCTCAACCAACTGGCGCAGGGTCTGCACCGCATAGAAAGTGCCGCGGCGGTCGGCGCCGCTGGCGACAATCACGCCAGGCCCCACGCGCAGCGCGTAACCCTCGGGCCCCGGGTTCTGTAAGTCTACGCTGATCCGGTGCTCCGTGAGCGCCGCATCCACCAGGGGATTGAGCGCGGGCTCGCCGAGCAGGATGGCGCCGCCTGAGCCCAGGCCGCCTCCGGGGCGCGTTGGATCGCCGACCGCGGACGCCCGTACCACCACGAGCGGCGGCGCACCCCATGCCGCGAGTTCCTCGTTCAGTTCCCGTGCGGCGTACAGATCCTCTGGACCCGCGGCATCGCCGACAACGATCCGGGTCGTCGGCGTGATCTCAAAGGTCCCGTCCAGCCACCGCAGCGACTTTGGGAGCGGGATGATGCGGGCGTCGCGGGGCGGCGTGACGTAGGCATCGGGCCATGCGCCCCCCGGCGAAGGCTGCGAGGGAGCGGGCGGGGCAGCGAGGGCAATCCCGAGCGCGGCGGCAATCAGCCCTGGG
>JBKJJG010000088.1:0-10514 GCA_046598155.1 bacterium
GCGTTGCGCACCCGGCGCGACGCCATGACGATCTCCTCCAGGGCCGCGTTGCCCGCGCGCTCACCGATCCCGTTGATCGTGCACTCGACCTGCCGAGCGCCCGCGGCCACCGCGGCCAGCGAGTTGGCCACTGCCAGACCCAGGTCGTCGTGACAGTGAACGCTCCAGGTGACACGGTCGCTGTCCGCCACGCGCTCCCGCAGGACCTTGATCAGTGCGGCGTACTCGTGCGGGGTGGTGTACCCGACGGTGTCAGGAACGTTGATCACCGTGGCGCCGGCCCGGATGACGGCATCGAAGACGCGGCACAGGAACTCGACCTCGGAGCGGCTGGCATCCTCGGCCGAAAACTCAACGTCGTCGGTGAAGCGCCGCGCCTGCCGCACCGCACCGGTGGCGGCCTCTACGACCTCGTCGGGCGTCAGCCGCAGCTTGTGCGCCATGTGGATGGGCGAGGTGGCGATGAAAACGTGGACCCGCGGCCTGGCGGCCTGGCGCAGCGCCTCGACCGCTGCTTCCACGTCCCGTGGATTGGCGCGGGCCAGTGCGGCGATGGTGCTGCCACGCACCTCCCTGGCTACGGTTCGGACGGCTTCCAGGTCGCCGGGCGACGCCACTGGGAACCCTGCCTCGATGACGTCCACTCGCAGCGCCTCCAACTGCCGGGCCAGCTCCAGCTTCTCGGCCGGCGTCATAGAGAAACCCGGCGACTGTTCCCCGTCACGCAGCGTGGTGTCGAAGATACGAACGACGTCGTCCATCAGGATCCTCCCGGCGCGAGCCAGGACATCATCGCCCGCAGCCGTCTCCCCACGTCCTCAATCGGGTGCTCCTTGGCCTGGCGGGCCAGGGCCGTGAACACAGGCCTGCCTGCTTGGTTCTCCAGGATCCACTCCCGGGCAAACGCGCCGGACTGGATCTCTTTGAGGATCTCCCGCATCTCGGCGCGCACCGCCTCGGAGATCACGCGAGGGCCGCGCGTGTAATCGCCGAACTCGGCCGTGTTGCTGACAGAGTGGCGCATCCGCCCCATCCCGCCCTCGTACATGAGGTCCACGATGAGCTTGAGCTCGTGCAGGCACTCGAAGTAGGCAATCTCGGGCTGGTACCCGGCGCTCACCAGGGTCTCGTAGCCTGCCGCGACCAGCGAGGTCACCCCTCCGCAGAGCACGGCCTGCTCGCCGAACAGATCGGTCTCCGTCTCTTCCTTGAAGGTGGTTTCCACGACACCGGCCCTCAGGCTGCCGATCCCCGCGGCGTAGGCCAGCGCCAGCGGCTTGGCACCGCCGGTGGCATCCTGGTGGATCGCAAGCAGGGCCGGTACGCCGCGCCCCTCGGTGAAGACGCGCCGCAGCAGGTGCCCCGGGCTCTTGGGGGCGATCATGAAAACGTCCACCTCGGCCGGTGGGACGATCTGCCCAAAGTGGACGTTGAACCCGTGCGAGAAGGCCAGGGCCTTTCCGGGCCGAAGTGAAGGTGCAATCGCTTCCCGGTAGGCGGCGGACTGCAACTCGTCCGGGATCAGCACCTGTACCACGTCGCCCTCCGCTGCCGCCTCGGCGGTGGGCCTCACGGTGAAACCGTCGGAGCTGGCCCTCGCCCACGAGGGGCTTCCAGGGCGCAACCCCACGACCACCCCAACCCCGGAGTCACGCAGGTTCTGGGCCTGCGCGTGGCCCTGGCTGCCGTAGCCCAGGACCGCCACCGTCTTGCCCTCGAGCGGCCGGAGGTCACCGTCGCGTTCGGTGTACACTGTGGCCATCGCTCTTCTCCCTCCCCTGTGCCCCGGACCGCCGCATGGGCGCGGTCCGGATACCTCAGGTGTTCTGTGGTCCCCTCACGAGCGTAACCTGCCCAGTGCGGGCCATCTCGCGTATGCCGTGCCTGGTCAGTAGCGTCAGGATCGCATCCACCTTCTCGGCGCGGCCGGTGACCTCGATGGTCATGGTCCGGTCCGTCAGGTCCACGATGTTGGCACGGAACACGCTGGCGATTTCCATGACCTCCATGCGCGTGCCCGGCGTGACGTTGACCTTTATGAGCGCCAGCTCCCGGTCCACCGAGGGCGTGCCGTCAATGGCGGTCGCGCGCAGCACCTCGACCAACTTGCGCAGTTGCTTGGCAAACAACTCCGTGCGCTCGGGAGCCGTGTCAACCACGATCGTCATGCGGGAGACCGAAGGGTCCTCGGTCGGCCCGACCGACAGACTGTGGATGTTGATCCCACGCCGCCGGATCAGGCCTGCGACGCGCACCAGCACGCCGGGCGCGTTCCGGACCAGTACGGAGATCGTCGCTGAATGAGGCTCACTCATCGAGGATCATCTCCGCAACCGACTGCCCGGAAGGTATCATCGGCAGGACGTTCTCGTCCGGGTCGCAGATCACGTCCACCACGCACGGAACGCCCTCGGTCTCCAGGGCAGCGCGCAGGGCCCCCTCAACCTGCTCGGGCCGCTCGACCCGGATCCCGCGCGCGCCGAAGGCCTCGGCCACCCGGGCGAAGTCGGGGTTGCGCAGCAACGACGACGAGAAGCGCCCCCCATAGAACATCGACTGCCACTGCTTCACCATCCCCAGCGCCCCGTTGTTGAGCACGATGATGGGCAGGCTCTGGCCGTGCTCGACCGCGGTCGTCAGGTCCTGAACGGTCATCTGGAAACCGCCGTCGCCCACAACGGCCACCACCGTCTTGTCGGGACAGGCGAACTTCGCGCCCATCGCCGCCGGGAAACCGAAGCCCATCACTCCCAGACCGCCAGAAGTGATGAAGTGTCTCGGCTCGCGCGGGCGGTACCACTGCGCCATCCACATCTGGTGCTGCCCGACGTCGGTAACCGCAACCGCGCGGCCGCCCGTAACCTTGTTGAGCAGATCGCACGCGTATTGGGCGCTGATCCGGTCACCGTTCTGGTGGTACCGAAACGGGTAGCGCTCGCGCCATTCCGTGATCTGCCGCCACCAGGATTCGATCTGGGGAACCCGGGCCTGTGCGGCCATCACGGCTAGCACCCGCTTCGCATCGCCCACGATCGGGATGTGAGCCGGCTTGTTCTTGCCGATCTCCGCCGGGTCAACGTCCACGTGGATGATCCGCGCGCGGGGCGCGAAGTCCTTGAGCCTGCCGGTGACCCGGTCGTCGAGCCGGGCGCCCACCACCAGGAGCACGTCCGCATCGTTGACCGCCCAGTTCGCGTAGGCGCTGCCGTGCATGCCCAGCATCCCCAGGCACCGCGGGTGAAGTTCATCCATCGCACCCTTGCCCATCAACGTCAGCACCACCGGGATCCCAGTGGCCTCCACCAGCGCCGCCAGCTCAGGGCTGGCGTTCGAGCCGATGACCCCGCCGCCGGCGCAGATGATCGGTCGCTCGGCCTCTGCCAGCGCCTTCACCGCTGCCGCGATTTGGTTTGGGGCGCCGTCGAGAACGGGCCGGTAGCCGGGGATCGAGACCTCGTCGGTGAACTCCGGCACGCACGCCTCCTGCAACACATCCCGGGGGATGTCCACGAGCACCGGGCCCGGCCTCCCGGTCCTCGCCAGGTGAAACGCCTGGTGCACGGCGTGGGGTATCTCGGCGGCGCTCATCACGAGTGTGTTGAACTTGGTGATCGGCATCGTGATGCCGGTCACGTCTGCCTCCTGAAAGGCGTCGTTGCCGATGACCGCGCGTGGAACCTGCCCTGTGACCGCCACGATCGGCACCGAGTCCATGATGGCGTCGGCGATGCCGGTAACCAGGTTCGTGGCTCCCGGCCCGGAGGTCGCGGTGCAGACGCCCACGCGACCCGACGCCCTTGCGTACCCGACCGCGGCGTGGACGGCCACCTGCTCGTGGCGGACCAGGATGTGCCGCAGCCAAGCGGCATCGTAGAGCGCGTCGTAAATCGGAAGCGAGGCGCCGCCTGGCACGCCGAAGATGATCTCTACACCTTCGCGGCGAAGGGCCTCAACCAGTGCCTGCGCCCCGTTTACCGCCCCGGCACGCGGTGCCGGGCGTTGCTTTGATGGAACCGTTGCCTGCCGCGCCATGCGATCCCCCCCAGTCCTGCCGATCCGGCGCCCCACTCTCTCATCAGCGCCGAGAACGCAACGCGGGAGACATCCTAAGGGCGGATGCTCCCGCGGTACCACCTTAGTTCCCCGCCGGCACTTCACCGGGGGGCCCTCGATCCCGTATCGTGGGCGGACGGCGGATCCTACTCTGGTTCAGATCCGCGGCTCAGGGACGAGATTCGGCGGGCACGAAGACCGGCTCACACCAGATCCGGCTCGCTCTTCTCCGCGAGACCGCCTACTGCTTCCCCTCATCGCACGCTGTACGGATATGACAAAGCCCGAGCGACAGGCACCGGTGAGGAACCTATCCCTCAGGCTTCTATCCTGAAGGTGTAACGGCGTTGTGCCGTCTGCGCCGCTTGGACCAGACCGGGCCGGGTAGGACCGCGGAACCCTAGGCGCACTCCCTCGCGAGCCGCACGGAAACCGAAACCAACACCGTGCTGCAAGACTTAGGAGCCATACTAGCCGGGAGGGTTGTTGTTGTCAAGAACTCGGTGATTCTGCCGCACGACTGAACCCGGGGATCTGGGGGAATAACCCGTGTAACTACGCCGCATCTGGAGATGAGATGACCTCGACCATCAACAGATTGATGATCAGCCTGGTTGGCCTTGCCGTAGGGTGGACCCTGGCGCTGCGAGCCCTCGACCAGATGGGGGCCTGGGTAGCCCTGACCGGCGTGGCCTTCCTTGCCCTAATAGTCCTGGGCCTGATCCGCGCCGCACGAGTCTAGTCCCGCCTGACCCCCGCATGGCCTCCTTGCACAGGAGGAGGCCGGCCTGCCCGTTGTCGAACCTATGTTCGTACCTATGGTGCAGGAATGACACTCGAGCAGATCCTGACCGCGCTGCACACCGAGCCTGGGTGGGCCCGGCACATCACCGCCTGGCATCAGGTTCCGGAGCGGCCGGGCCGGTACGAGCCGATCCCCTCCGACGTGGATGGCCGGTTGGCTTCTGCGCTTCGGCGCGCGGGCATCGAGGAACTCTACACGCACCAGGCTCGGGCTTTCGAGATCGCGCGATCAGGACGGCACATGGTCGTTGTCACGCCGACCGCGTCGGGCAAAACGCTCTGCTACAACCTGCCGGTCCTCAACGCGTTGCTGGCCGCTCCCCAGACCCGCGCGCTCTACCTGTTTCCTACCAAGGCCCTCTCGATGGACCAGGTGGACGAGCTGCAAACCCTGGTCCGCGCGCTGGAAGCGGACATCAAGGCCGCCACCTACGACGGCGACACGCCCGGCCCGGCGCGGCGGGCAATCCGGACCGCCGGGCACGTTGTCGTCACGAACCCTGACATGCTGCACGCGGCGATCCTACCGCACCACACGAAGTGGCTGCGGCTGTTCGAGAACCTCCGCTACGTTGTTGTGGACGAGCTGCACACCTACCGCGGGGTGTTTGGCAGCCACGTTGCCAACGTACTGCGGCGGCTGCGGCGTATATGCCGGTTCTACGGCAGCACGCCCCAAGTGATCTTCACCTCGGCCACGATCGGCAACCCAAAGGAACTTGCCGAGCGCCTGCTGGAAGAAGAGGTTGCGCTGGTGGACGACAACGGCGCGCCCTCGGGCCCCAAGGTGATCGCGTTCTACAACCCGCCGGTGATCAACCGCGAGATGGGCATCCGCAGGGACGCGCTCTCTGAGGCCGGCAGGCTGGCCGGTGAGTTCATCCGCAACCGGATCCCGCTGATCGCGTTCGCGCGCAGCCGCCGTGCCTCCGAACTCATGACCGCCCGGTTCAAGGCGGTTGCGGCCAGCCACCAGATCCCGCCGGAACGCATCTCCGGCTACCGCGCAGGCTACCTGCCGTCCGAGCGGCGGGCCATCGAGAAGGGACTCAGAGACGGGAGCGTGCTGGCCGTCGCCGCCACCAATGCGCTGGAGCTCGGCATTGACATCGGCCGCCTACAGGCGGCGCTGCTGGTCGGGTATCCCGGCACGGTGGCCTCAACCTGGCAGCAGGCCGGACGCGCAGGCCGCACGCAGGACCTGTCCGCGGCGATCCTGATCGCCACCAGCGACCCGCTCGATCAGTACATCGTGAGGCATCCCGAGTACTTCTTCGGACAGTCGCCGGAGGCCGGGCTGGTCAACCCTGACAACCTCTACATTCTAACCAGCCACGTGCGCTGCGCGGCGTTTGAGCTGCCGATCGAGAGCGGCGAGCGGTTCGGACCGAACACGCTGCCCGAGGTCTTGGACTACCTGCAGTCGCAGCGGATCGTGCACCAGGAAGACGATCGCTGGCACTACGTGGCCGACGCGTATCCGGCCCAGGACGTCTCGTTGCGCAGCGCCTCGACCGAGAACGTGGTTATCATTGACACCACGGATCCCGCGCCCCGGGTCGTGGGCGAGGTGGACCTGGCCAGCGCTCCTGGACTCGTGCACGAGGACGCGATCTACCTGCACCTGGGCCAGCAATACCATGTGGACCGGCTCGAGTGGGAAGAACGAAAGGCGTACGTCCACCGCGTAGATGTAGACTACTACACCACCGCCCAGATCGCGGTTGACATCCGGGTGCTGACGGAGTTCGCGCCGGACCGACCCCATCCCGGGATGGTCCGCGGCGGCCCGGCCCACGGCGAGGTTGTGGTCACCTACAGGCCCACGATCTTCAAGAAGCTGACGCTCGAGCAACACGAGAACGTCGGCTGGGGGCCGATCCACCTGCCTGAATCCACGCTGCACACCACGGCCTACTGGCTTGCGCTCCCTGAACTACCGGTCCCCCAGCACGAACTGCAGGGACTGTTGATCGGGCTCTCTCATTCCCTGGCGCACGTCGCCGCGCTGTTTCTGATGTGCGACCCGCGCGACCTCGGTCGCACCTACGAGGTGCACTCGCCGCACACCGACCGGCCGACGGTCTTTCTCTACGACGCCTTCCCGGGCGGGGTCGGCTTCGCGGAGCGGCTGTACCGGATGCACCACCAGGTGCTGGTTGCAGCCCGTGACCTGATCGCGGCGTGCCCGTGCGACTCCGGCTGCCCGTCGTGCGTCGGGCCGGTGCTCGATGTCGGTAGCACCGGCAAGGCCCTCGCGCTGGAGATCCTCGATGCCCGGCTCATCCCAGACGCTCGCCAGTAAGCTGGCAATGCTGAGGACCGTCGCCCGGGCGCCAGTGGCGCGGACGGCCGGGTGGGACGGGCCGGCCTTCGAGGTCCGCCGCAACAGGCGCGACGCCGGCGAGTTCTTCGGCCGGGAGCAGCCGCATCCAGCGGATGCGAGCGCCCTGTTTCTCGACACCGAGACCACGGGCCTTGCGGGTGGTACCGGCACCACGCCGTTCCTGGTGGGCCTGGCCTTCGTTGCGGACGGCGAGGTGGTCACCGAGCAGTACTTCCTGCGTCGCCTCTCCGGCGAGGCTGCCATGCTGGAGGCGCTGCGCGAGCGCCTGGCCTCGGTGGAGACGCTCGTTACGTTCAACGGCCGGAGGTTCGACTGGCCGATCCTGGAGGCGCGGGGAATCATCAACCGGACGCCGCTGGAGGCTCCTCCCGAGCACCACGACCTGATCGGCGAGGCGCGCAGGTTGTGGCACCGGCCGCTGGGCACCTACCGGCTCTCGGTGATCGAGCGGCAAGCGCTTGGCATTGACCGCGTGGATGACGTTGACGCGGCCCAAATCCCAGGGCTCTACCTTGACTACCTGTGCACCGGGGATGCCGTGTCGCTGGAGCCGGTTTTCGAGCACAACCGCCACGACGTTCTCTGCCTGCTGCACCTGCGGCGGAAGGTGCGTCGGTGGGTAGAAGACGGCGTGGATCCTCCACCGCCGGTGGACTGGGAGGGTCTGGGCGTGCTGCGGCTGCGGGCCGAGGATGAGGCCGGCGGCCTGGCCGCGCTGCGGCGGGCGTTGACGGTTGAGGGCGACCCGGCGGTGCGGTGGCGCATTGCCACCCGGATCGCCCGGCTGCTGCGGCGCGGCGCGTGCTGGGAAGAACTCCTCGTCCTATGGCAACGCGAGGTCGGCGGGAGAGGGATCTGGCACGCGCGGGCGCTCGTTGAAACGGCGAAAGTTTACCAGCATAGGCTCCGGAAGCCCAACCAAGCGCTCGCCGCGCTGGAAGAGGCGTCCGGGCTGGTCGAATGGCTGCTTCTGGCGGGAGACTCGCTTGCTCCTATGCTTGATGGACAACTCCGCGTACGCATGGCGCGCGTCTCCAAGGCATTTCCTGGCCGTTAGCCTGAACTGTGCTCTGGAAGTGGAAGGGGGGAATAGATCGTCATAGAAAGAGGGCACGGGAGGTTCTCTGATGCCAAGGATCTTTGACAACATCGAACTCGCCCTCTTGCCCGCGTTGCAGGAAACGCTCCGGGTTTCCGAACGCGCCGACTTCTGCGTCGGCTACTTCAATCTGCGCGGTTGGAAGCAACTCGATTCGTTCGTCGAGAGCTGGGCGGGAGGCGATGGCAACTGCTGCCGACTATTGGTAGGCATGCAGAGACTGCCCCACGACGAACTCCGGGACGCGCTGAGCCTCCTGGATAATCCTGGCGAGATCGACAATCAGGCCGCTATCCGATTCAAGAAGCGCCTCGCCGACGAGTTCCGCCAGCAACTAACCCTGGGTGCTGCTCCCTCGATTTTCAACTGGCCCTGGGACACCCTAACTGATCCGCCGGAGCATACCACGCGATCTACTGGAGCGGACTGTCGAGGCGCCCCAGCAGATCGTGCCCGGGCCCGGAGGAAGAGTAGTCTACCAGTCGCAACTGGACTTCGGAGAAGGCCGGATATTCCTCTTGCGCGTGATCGTGGACGATCGAACCGAGCCGTCGACAGTCGTGACCGTATACCGGACGAGCAAGATCAGCAAGTACTGGAGGCTCCAGCCATGAAGGTCACCTATGATGCGGAAACCGACGTGCTGCGCATCCTATTCAGCCAAGCCGTCGTCGAGGAGAGCGACGAGGATAAGCCCGGGGTGATCCTTGACTACGACAAGGACGGCAACATTGTCGGGCTAGAGGTGCTCGACGCCTCAAAGCGCATCGAGAACCCAAAGGCAGTAGAGTACACCGTCACGGGCTGACCGAGTGGGCGGCGTGACTGATCCCGGCCTCTACCGCCTGCACCGTACGGCCCCATCCTACCCCCCGGCGCTACGGCGTCATCTCGGCAACCGCGCCCCCGCTGTCGTCAACGCACGTGGCAACCTGGACGTGTTGGGGGGTCGGATGCTGGCGTTCCGGTGATTGGTGGGTTCCACTCGCCGATGGAGAAGGAATGCCTGACCCTGTTGCTACGCGGCAAGCAGCCTGTCGCCGCGAAGCACCGCCGCGTCGTCGCAAAGCTAGCAGCCATCCGCAACGAGTTCGTGGCTGCGCTCGCCGACGAGGTTTTCATCGCATACGCAAGTGCAGGTAGCAAGACCGAGCAGCTCTGCCGCAAGGTACTGGCCTGGGGCAAACCGGTCTTGACTTTGGATGATCCGCGGAACGACCCGCTGATCACCATTGGCGCAAGCCCTATTCAGCCTCACCACACAGCCTGGAAGAAGCGGCTGTAGCAGAATTTGCGTTGCTACTGGAGCCACTCGTGAGGAAGGCGAAGCAAACATACGGGAGGCTGTGCGCCTTCACCTGGAAGGCACGAAGGCGGAGGGGCTTTCCATCCCCAAGCCAACAACGTCCGCAGCCCGGATTGCTGCATAGGCGCTGGTGGTAGCCTTGTTGCAGTCTACCAGGGTCCCTCAGCGGGGGCCTTGACCTCGACCCAGACCGTATCCTCGGGATGCAGTATCCCATGGCCCGGCTCCTGGCGCGTGCGGACCCTGATCGAGGTCGCCAAGGTGCAGCAGCGGAGGCTAAAGCAACCGGCCCGGGCCGCCCTGCGCCGGGACTGCTAGTCCTCCAGCCCTGCCAGCGACTCGACGAACCTGGCGATCCCGGAATGATCGAGATCCTGGTGCCCCTGCGCCACGAGCGATCCCAACACCTCGTGCACCAACCCGGTCGTGAGAAGGGGCACACCGTAGGCCTTGCCCGAGGCCATCGCGATCCCCAGGTCCTTCTGGTGAAGCTTGATGCGGAAGCCCGGCGCGAAGTTGCGATCGATGATCCGCTGCCCGTGGAGGTCGAGGATCCGGCTCTGTGCGAATCCTCCCAGAAGTGCCTGGCGAACCTTCGCCACGTCCACACCGGCCTTGCGGGCCAGCGTGAGCGCCTCGGCAACCGCCATTATCGTGATGCCGACGACGATCTGATTGCAGGTTTTGGTTACCTGGCCGGAGCCGGGCTCCTCACCGATGTGCACGATGTTCTTGCCCATCGCCTGGAAGACGGGCAGCACCCGCTCGAAGGTGGCGCTGGGCCCGCCCACCATGATGGAGAGCGTCGCCTCGACGGCACCCTTCTGCCCGCCGCTGACCGGGGCATCGAGCGCGGTCACGCCCTTGACCGCCAGGGCCTGGGCCACCTCGCGGCTCGTGAGCGG
>JBKJJG010000015.1:0-1421 GCA_046598155.1 bacterium
GGCGCCAGGTGCGTTTCGTCGGCAAGCAGCTGAGCCGTCCCGGCCGGTAGTGATACACGGGGGCGGTGGCCCCATGCGCCAGCTGGCTGAGCAGGAACACCCCGAGCGCCGCCGGGAGGTCCGGGTACCGTGCCGCGGCCGCTGCGGCGAGCCCGGCGCCCATGACGGCCTCCCCACAACGGCGCACGTCGAGGTTGGTGGGGATGACGCGCCAGGCGGCGTCGACCTGCCAGAGATCCCCGTGGGCGCGGCGCATCAGTGGACCCGCTCCCCCGGCCGGATGCTGGTAGCCCACCGCGGCAGGCCGGCCCGCGCGCAGGCGTCGATCGACGCATAGCCCCAGGCGACGCGGTCGGGGATGTCGACGTCGACCTCGGCGAACCGGAAGAGGTCGGGATCCTCGCCCCAGGAGAGGAGGACCTCCCGGGCCGTCTCCTCCGACTCGAATGCCACGGCAGCGGGCTGGCCGACTGGGTCGAGCCGGCTCCAGAACCCGAGTCCCATGCACTCGCCGATGAAGATGCCGCGCTCCGGGTGGACGATAACGATGCCCGTGATCATGACAGCTTCCCCCTACAGATTCTCGAGCGGTCAGACCCACGCGCCTCCGCCTCCGCCAGCAGCCGTGCATTGCGTGAGGAGAAGGAAGCCACTACAGCCGGTTGATCCTCCTCCGGCGCGGTCGGATCGACGACGTAGAATACGGTCACGCCCTCACCGTGCCAGGTAACGATTCTCACGATCGCCCTCCCCTCTCAGACGGCGCGTCCGCCAGCCGCGCCAGCACATCGCCGTGGCAGATAAGCGGCACGCACCAGCACCCCAGCCGCTTGCCCCGCAGCTCCCCGAGGCGCGCCAACAGGTGCGGCTACTGTAGCAGCCACGTGCGGTACTTGGCGATCACCTGCTCGCGCGTCCCGTCACGCCCGATGACGAACGGGTTGCCCCACGGGCCGGGGCGGCCGATGTACACGTCGTAGCGCTCGCGCTTGCAGTGCACCACCCGCGTAGGCTCCATCATGCTCACCTCCTGCCGCCTCTCGGCCGCCGAAGGCGCATGTGGAGACCCGCCGGCAGCGGGTGGGCGAGGCATGGCAGAGACGCCGGCACGACCTCATCCGGCGTCCCCGCGCCTGGTCCCGCCACCCCAACTGCCCACCGCGCATGCTCAAAGGGTGAGGGAGGCGGGGGAGGGAGCCCGCCTCGTTGACACGGTGGGCAGTTGGGGGAGCAGGAGCTCCCCACAGCGTGCGGGCTAGAACGGAACCGCTTCCTCCTCGGTGTCGGTCTCGGCGGGAACGTCGCCCTGCGGCGCCTCGGCCGGGGTCTCCTCGACCCCACCGTTCGGCTTCGCGCCGTTCTTCCGGTCCAGGAACCGGACACCGTCTGCGACCACTTCCGCGACGCGGCGCTTGGTCCCG
>JBKJJG010000053.1:0-3089 GCA_046598155.1 bacterium
TATTGCCGTAGAGCAGCAGGCTGCGGCCATCGGCCTTGCGGTAGGCCCGCGCCTTCACGATCATTCCAAATCCAGATGGTCCCGGATGGCCTGCTGCACCTGCCGGCGCAAGGAGGGGTCTGTCAGGTACCCCGCGAGACCCTTCAGCCGGGTCTTGGAGATGGTACGCATCTGGTGGGCCATAATGATGGAATCCTGGGGCTGTCCCGCTTCGCCGGCGGGCAGGAAGACCTCAGTCGGGTAGAGGCGCCGCTGCGTTGAAGTCAGCGGGAGGACGGTCACATTGGGCATTGCCTGGTTGAACGCCTCGTTGCTCACGATGAGGACCGGGCGTACTCCCCGCTGCTCTGACCCGCGAACAGGATTGAGATCGGCCTCTGCGACCGCCCATTGCAGCGGGCTGATCACGCAGTTCCTCCAGCGGTTTCGGCGTCGGCTTCCATGAATGCATCTTCGATCTCTCCCAGGTCTCGCATGAAGAGGGGGTCCAATGCGGCCTGTCTCCAGGCGTCTGCCATCAACTGCCGTTCCAGTTCTTTGAGTTCCCTTCTCAGCGCTCGGTCCACCACGGCGTTCTTGCTCGGTGCGGCGCCGCGCGCAACCACATCGCTCAATGCCGTGAGAACATCCTCTCGGATGCTGAATGTGGCCTTTCTGGATTTCCCGCCCATTGGATCACCCTGCCACGGAAGTATTCCTAATCATTATGGTAGGATATACTTGCAGAAAAAGCAAGCAGGGGATCAAGTGGGGCTGCGGGCTGCTGGCCCGGTCCCTTCACGCCACCCGAAAACGCTCCACCGCCTCCCGGTTCAGCTCGACGCCCAGGCCCGGCGCCTCGGGGACCCGCACGCAGCCGTCGGCTTCGACGCGGATCGGCTCGACCAGCAGCGCCTGGAACGCCTCCATGGTGAAGTGCGGGGGATCGTACGGGAACTCCAGATAGCCGCAGTTCGGCACCGAGGCCGCCAGTTGCAGGTTCGCGGCCATGCCGATACCGTCGGCCCAGGTGTGCGGGACGAACCGCAGGCCGTGTGCCTCGGCCATGCCCGCGATCTTGCGTAGCTGGAAGAGTCCTTCCGACAGCGTAGCGTCGGGCTGCAGGATGTCGTAGCAGCGCCGCTCTATCAACCACCGGAACTCGTGCAGGCCGGCGTTGGCCTCACCTCCGGCGATGGGGATGTCCACCTCGGCGGACAGGTGCGCGATGCCGTCGAAGTCGAAGCGCGGCAGCGGCTCCTCCAGCCAGACGACGCCCATCTGCCCCAGCTCGCGCGCCATGAAGCGCGCGGTCTCGTACGACCAGCGCGGCCCCATCGTGTGGTATGGCAGGATCGTGCCCTGGTTGGCGTCGGCCATGATCTCGACCTCACCGCCGCCGGCGGCCAGCGCGGCCTCGACAACACGGAGATCGTCATTTGGGTCGTCGTGGTGCAGCCGCAGCTTGACCGCGCGGAATCCGTCGTCACGGTAGCGGCGGACGTCGTCGGCGCGCCGCGCCGGGGGGCGGACCTCGGCGGTGCTGGCGTAGGCCTTGACCCGGTCGGTGTACCCGCCCCACAGCCGGTAGAGAGGCAGCCCCGCGGCCTTGCCGATGATGTCCCAGAGGGCGACCTCCACCAGCCAGGGTTTGGCGCCGAACATCCCCGCGGTCCGCAGCAGGTGGATGTGGCGCTCGACCGCAAACGGATCTTTGCCGATCAGATAGGGCTTGACCATGTGCTCGACGGTCTCGATCATCTCGCGCCGGCCGTGGGCAAAGGCGGTGCCGACGCCGGTGATCCCGGCATCGGTGTCAATCTCAAGCACCGTGGTCTGTGTGCCTTCCTGGACGCCGCCCGCGCGCCAGGCCGGGTAGACCGGGCCGGGGAATGGCACGAAGACCAGCGCCAGGCGGAGATCCGTGATCTTCACGGCGACGCCCCCGCCGTGGACTGCTGGGGCGGCTCCAGCACGATGACCCGGTCCGCGGCGGCGTCGCAGTCAGGCGAGCAGGTGAACAGGACCACCTGACGGTCCTTCGCCGCGGCAACGAGCAGCGCGAGCATGGCACGACGCCGCTCCCCATCGAGGTGGGCGAACGGCTCATCGAGGAACACCGGGGGCCGGCGATCCTCGGTGATGACGTCGAGCAGCGCCAGGCGCAGGCAGAGGTAGAGCTGGTCGCTCATCCCCTGGCTGAGATCGCCCGCCTCTTTCCAGTCACCGGCAGAGGGCGCCCACACCTGTGTTCGGAGCGTGCGCTCGTCAATCGCCACCCTCCCGTAGGTGCCGCCGGTGGCCAGCGAAAGGTACTGCCCGGCCCGCCGCTCCAGCAGCTCCCTCGCCGGGTAGACGCTCTTCGCCCGGGCCTCCTCGAGCATACGCGCCGTCAGCGTGACTACCCCCATAAAGTGCGCGGCACGAGCGGTCCGGGCCTGCAGACCGGCGATCTCCTCGACCAGGCGAGGGCCCTCGTCGTTCTGATGGCGCAGCTCTTCCAGGACGCCTCCCAGGCGCGCGCGCCGCGTCCGCAGATCCCCGAGCACACCCGCGGCCTCCCGGCCCTCCCGTTCGACCTGCTCCACGCCACCGGTCGGCAGTCGCCTGGCGCCCTTGGGCAGCGTGCCGATCGTGGCGCGCACGCTGGAGAGCTCCTCGACGATCTCGCGCAGCCGGCCCTCCAGCGCTGCCCTTGGATCGCTGCCGCGGATCTGCCGCAGCGATGCCCGGATCTCCTCGCGCTCGCGCAGGAGGTCCATGTAGCCTGAGAATCGGCGCTCGACCTCCTCGATCTCCGTGCTTCCTACGGCGCGAAGGCGCGCCGTCACCACTTCGCCGGCCCGGGCCAACTGGCTCTGCAGCGCCTCAACCTGACGGCGCAGGTCCAGCACCCGCTGTTCTTGCGCCCGGTACTCGGCCCCGGCCTCGGTGGTCCGGCCGCGGTAGCGAACGGCAGCGACCGCGACGCCCGCGCCCGAAGCCAGCAGCGCCCAGCCGATCCAGTGCTGCAGGAACGCCGCGATGAGCGCGCCTCCGGCGATGAGGATCCCGCCGCTGCCGGCCAGCGTCCACCCCATGGCGCCTACCCTCACCGCGGTGTGGTGGCG
>JBKJJG010000131.1:0-2373 GCA_046598155.1 bacterium
CGCCTACCACACGCTGTACGTGGTAGGCGGCTCGCTTGTCCGCGTCGTCCTCGCTCTTCCAGAACCGCCGGCGGCTGCGGCGGACGTACCACGTGGACAGCTCATCCACGAACGCCTCCGAGGCCCGGCACGCGCTCGCGGGATCGAAATCGTCCAGGCGCTCGCGCAGCGCCGTCACCAGCCGCGCCAGCCGGGAGAGGATCCAGCGGTCGAGCAGGCCCAGCGGCGGAGGCGATTTCAGCATCGTGGCGAAGTCGAGGGTCTCCAGCGAAGCGTAGGTCACGAAGAAGGCGTAGACGTTCCACCAGGGCAGGATGAACCGGCGGCGGGCCTCGCCGGCGGGCCCGTACCCAAAGTTAACGTTCGCGGCAGGGTTCTGCGCCGCGAAAACCCACCGCGCGACGTCGGCACCGATCTTGTCCGCGGCCTCCTCAAACGCGATGGCGTTGCCCCACGACTTGTGCATCTCGCGGCCGTCCTCGCCGCGGACCATGGCATGGCCCAGGCAGACCTCAAAGGGCGGACGATTCTCGAGCACCGTGCTCATCACCAGCAGCGAGTAGAACCAGTTACGGTACTGCCCTGGAAACGCCTCGGTGATGAAGTGGGCAGGGAACCAGTCGCGCCAGTACCGCTGATCGCCCACGTAGGAGACCCCACCGGTGTGGGAATCGGTGAGCGTCGAGAACGACACGATGCCGGCGTCCAGCCAGGGGTTGCCCACGTCGGCGATTCGAGAGACGATCGCCCCGCAGGAGGCGCACGCGATCCGCACCGCGTCCACCCAAGGCCGGTGCGGGGAGTGGCCCTCGAACTCCTCCCACCCCTCCACGGCCCGCGCTCGCAATTCCTCGCGCGAACCGATGACCTCGAACTTGCCACAGGCCCCACATTCGTAGATCGGCAGGGCCAGGCCGTAGTAGCGTTTCTTGCTGATCATCCAGTCGTGCATGTTGCGCAGCCAGTCAATCTCGCGGTCCAGCCCGAAGGAAGGGATCCAGCGAATCTGCCGGGTCACGTCCATCATGGCCTCGCGCACGGGATCCATGGCGATGAACCACTCGTCCACCAGGCGGAATACCAGCTCGCTCCCGCAGCGCCAGCACACCGGATACCTGTGGGTGTAGGGCTCGACGCGGTAGAGCAGGCCGCCCGCGCGCAGGTGGGTCTCGATCGGCTCGGCGACCTCGTAGACCGGCTTCCCCTCCAGCCAGCCATAAGGACCGGCGAACACCCCGAACTCGTCCAACGGAGCCAGCACCGGCAGACCGTGTTCCTTGCCAAGGGTGAAGTCCTCGGCGCCGCATCCCGGCGCGATGTGGACAATGCCGGTACCTTCCTCGGCGCTGACCTCGCGCCAGGCGATCACCCGGTGCTCCACCCCGGCCTGCGCCGGCAGATCGTCGAACGGGCCGCGATAGCGCCGGCCCACCAGGGCGGCCCCCGGCACCGTCTCGACCGTCTCGTACGGGCCGGCGAGAATGCCCAGCGCGCCCTCGCAAAGGTAGTACTCCTGGTCCCCCTGCCTGACGCGCGCGTAGGTCAGATCGGGATGGACCGCGGCGGCGACGTTGCTGGTAAGCGTCCAGGGCGTCGTGGTCCACACGAGCAGCGACCGTCCGGGCTCGTCAACCAGCGGGAGTCTTACCGTCATCCCCGGATGCGTCAGCTCGCGGTAGCCTTCCGTCACGATCTCGTGCTCGGAGATCCCGGTGCTGCAGCGCGGGCACCAGGGCATAACGTCATGGCCCTTGTGGATCATCCCTTGCTCCCAGCACCTCTTGAGAAAGTGCCAGATCGTGTAGTTGTTGTCGTCCGACAGCGTGTGGTAGGAGTGGTCCCAGTCCATCCAGTAGCCCAACCGCAGGGATTGCTGGGTGATTAGGTCGGCGAAGCGGTGTACGCGGGCCGTGCACTGCTCGACGAACGGCGCGATTCCGTAGACCTCTATGTCGCGCTTGCTGCGGAAGCCCAGCTCGCGCTCGACCTCCACCTCCACCCACAGGCCCTGGCCGTCAAAACCGTTCTGGTAGCGTTGCCTGAACCCCCGCATCGTCTTGTAGCGCTGGAACAGATCCTTGTAGGTCCTGCCCCAGGCGTGGTGGATGCCCATCGGGTTGTTGGCGGTAATCGGGCCGTCCAGGAATGAGAACCGGCGCGGTGAGTTCTCGTTGCGGCCGAGGTAGCGCGTCAAAATCCCCTGTTCGTGCCACCAATCCTGGATCTCCCGCTCGAGCGCCGGGAAATCCGTCTTCGAAGACACAGCGGTAAAGCGTGGCATCGCAACCGTCCTCCTGACCAAAACGAAACATCCCGTCTTCAAGGACGGGATGCACCCGTGGTACCACCCTGATTCCGGCCGAGATCAACACC
>JBKJJG010000185.1:0-6626 GCA_046598155.1 bacterium
CCAGGCCATAGCCTGGCGCACCTTGACGTTGTTGAACGGGGCGACCGCGTTGTTGATGTAGATCGCCCGGAAGTTCGCGGACGGCCCGCCCAGGACTTCAACGTTAGGGTCGGCGCGCAGCGCGCGCACCTCGGAGGAGGGGACGTACTCGATGAAGTCCACCGTGCCCGTGCGCAGCGCGGTGGTACGCGCGATCGCGTCCGGGAAGAACACGAACTCGATCCGGTCGAGGTATGGCAGCCGCCGGCCCGTTTCGTCGAAGCCCCAGTAATCGCCGTTGCGGACCAGGATAAGCCGCTGCTGCGGTGTGTAGCCGATGAACCGGAACGGCCCGGTGCCCGTTGGGTTGGTGTGCAGATCCCCGTCTCTCTCTACCACCTCTCGCGGGACGATCGCGCCCCAAACCGAGGAGGAGAGCTTGGCGATCAGCGGGCTATAGGGCTTCTTGAGCTTGAACACCGCGGTGTAGGGGTCGGGCGCGGTTACTGACTCCACGTCCGCGAAGTCGCCGGCGCGCGGTGCCCGGGTCCTCGGATCGCGTATGCGGTTGATGGTGTACACGACGTCCTCGGCCGTCATCGGGCGCCCGTTGTGGAACTTGACGTTGCGCCGGAGGTTGAAGGTCCACACCAGGCCGTCCTGCGATGCCTTCCACGACTCGGCGAGGCCCGGGACGAACCGGCCGTCCGCGCTGTAGAACACGAGCGTGTCGTAGACGTTTTCCATCATGTTGCGGCTGGACGTCGCCGTGGTAAGGTGCGGGTCGAGTCCGACGGGATCGGTCTGCATCCCGGCGCGCAGCGTGCCGCCGTAACGCGGACCTGAGGTTTGGGCCGCGGACGGCTGGAACCCGGCCACAACCAGCAGGCCGACGCAGAGCAGCAGAACAGAAGTACGCATTGCGGTTCCCTCCCTTGAGGTGCAGTGTGTCTTGCTACGCACCGTGCGTGTGCGGGTCGAGAGCGTCACGAATGCCGTCTCCCAACAGGTTGAACCCCAGTACCGTTACGCTGATCGCGATCCCGGGCCCTATCGCCGGCCACGAACTGAAGGTCATCACCGCCCGGCCCTCGGCGATCATCTGCCCCCACGTGGGCGCCGGAGGCTGCGTGCCCAGGCCGAGGAACGACAGGGCGGCCTCTGCGAGGATCGCCAGCGCCAGGCGCAGCGTGCACTCGACGATGAGGGGCGCGATCGCGTTGGGGAGGATGTGCCGCCGCAGGATCCGGATGCCCCCTGCGCCGATGGCGTGCGCCGCGTCCACGTACTCCTCGTGCCGGACCGTGAGCACGGCGGCCCGCGCCACGCGCGAGAACGGCGCGGTGTAGACGATGGCGATGGCCAGCACCACGTTCCAGAACCCGCCGCCGAGGAATGCCAGCAGCGCGATGGCCAACAGGATCGCCGGGAAGGCCAGCAGCACGTCCGACAGCCGCATCACCACCGTGTCCACCCAGCCGCCCAGGAACCCGGACGCGACGCCGATGCTGCCGCCCACAGCAAGCGCCATCCCGACCGAGAGCGCCCCTACCGAGAGCGAGATGCGCCCGCCGTGCAGCACGCGCGAGAAAGTATCGCGGCCGTACATGTCGGTGCCCAGCGGGTGCGCGGCGCTGGGTCCCTGCAGCCTGCGCTCCGGGGCGATCTGCAGCGGATCGTGCTTCGCCAGCAGCGGGGCAGCAACGGCGCCGAGCAGCACCGCGAGCAGAAGAACTCCGCCTACGCGCGCGCCCATGTGTCGCGCGAGGCGTCGCCCGACGCCGGCCCTCCTGGCCGGAAACCAGCTACTGGTAGCGGATGCGGGGATCGAGGAATCCATATAGGAGATCCACGAAGAGATTCACCAGCACGAAGGACAGGGAAATGGACAGCACCGCTCCCTGTATCACGGGGTAGTCGCGGAGGTTGATCCCCTCCAGCGCGAAGCGGCCGATGCCCGGCAGGCTGAAGATCTGCTCGATGATCACGGTACCGCCCAGCAGCGTGCCGAACTGCAGGCCGATGACGGTTACCACCGGGATCAGCGCGCTGCGCAGGCCGTGCTTGAGGATGACCACCGACTCGGGCAGCCCTTTGGCGCGCGCGGTCCTGACGTACTGGCGCGCCAGGACCTCCAGCAGGCTGCTCCGGATGATGCGGGTGATGGCGGCGGCCAGCACCATCCCCAGCGACAGCGCCGGCAGCACCATGTGACGCAGGTTCGCCGCCAGGTCCTCGGCCGGGGAGATGTAGCCGGTGGGCGGCAACCACCCCAGGCGGAGGGCAAACAGCAGTATGAGCAGGACCCCCAGCCAGAACGAGGGGACAGAGAGTCCCAGCATCACGAAACCCGTGGCCAGATAGTCGCCCGCCCTGCCGCGCCGCAGCGCGGCCGTCACGCCGACAGGGAGGCCTATCGTCAGCGCGACCAGCAGGCCCATCAACGCCAGTTGCACCGTCACCGGGAAGCGCCGGGCGAGCTCGGGCCCGACGGGCCGGCCGGTACGCAGCGACTTGCCCATGTCACCCCGTCCAACCTGCGCGAGGTACTCCGCGAACTGGTGGGGAAGGGGCTTGTCCAGGCCGAACAGCCGCCGCAGCTCCTCGGCCCGCCCTTGGGGGAGGCTCCCCTCGAGCCCGATCAGTTGCGTTACGACGTCGCCGGGGACCAGCCTGATGAGCAGGAAGACCGCGAGCAGCACGCCGAGCATGGTGGGAACGGCAAGCAACAGCCGTCGCGCCAAGTATGAGGCCAGGCGACATCCCTCCAGTGGCGCGCCACCTTCGCGGCGCGGAAAGTACAGATTATCGTGATAACATACGCCGTCGCCTGAACGGAAACTGCCGGATGGGTCCGGCGCGGGCCGCGGGCGCGCTGCGATTGGTCCAGGCGGCGAAACCTGCTATGATGGCGTGCGCCAAATGCCTCCCACGGTTATCTACCTCATCCGCCACGCCGAGACCACCTGGAACGCCGAAGGGCGCCTGCAGGGGACCCTAGACGCGCCGCTGAGCGAGCGCGGGCAGGAGCAGGTGCGGCGGCTGGTCGAGGCGCTCCGCGCGGTCCCGCTTGCCGCGGTGTATTCCAGCCCGCTCGGCCGGGCCTGCGCGACGGCCGCTCCGATAGCCGCCGCGCACGGGGTGCCATTGCGCACCGTCGCGGAGCTGCGAGAGATGGCCCAGGGAGAGTGGGAGGGCCGCCTGAGGCCCATTCAGGCTAGGCACGATTCCCCTGCCGAGTCCGGCCTCCCCGGCAGCGAATCCATGGTGGAGGTGCAGGCACGCGCCGTCGCCACGCTGCGCGCCCTTGCGGAGAAGCATCCCGGCGAGGTCATCGCGGTGGTCGCCCACGGCGGGGTGAACAAGGCGATCCTCCTGGAATGCTTGGGCGCACCGTTGGGGCATCACACCCGGATCGCACAGGGCAGCGCGAGCATCAGCATCGTCGAGATTGGCGGCCTACTGCCCCGCGTGACGGCGCTGAACAGCACCGTGCACCTAGACGCTGACCCGTAGGTCGGTGGCTGCGCGGCCGACTTCGGGGTAGCGCCGAAAGATTGCGATCCCCGCGATCACGCAGGCCGTGGCGAGCAACGGCGCCACCCGCAGCCCGAGCCCGTACCCGAAGACCTCCAGAATGCCGCCCAGCACCGCGGCCGCGACGCTCGTTGCGCCGTTGAGGATGAGACCCTGGAACGCGAAGAACATCCCTTCCAGGCGCTGCCCGCGCTCTCGGGCTACCTCCTGTGTGATGTCGGAAAGCATCGCGTTGGGCAGCGTAAACAGCGCTGCCAGGGCCGGGCTGGCCAGCGCGACCACCGCGTACCCCTGGGCCCGCGCCGACAGTGGAACAGGCCACAGGCCGATCGTGGCGATCAACGGGAGCAGCACGGCCGACGCCGACATCGCCCAAAGCAGCGCCCGCCGGCTGCCGATCCGGTGGGCCAGCGAGGCAACCGCCGGGGTCGAGATCAGGGTGGCAACCACCCCCAGCCCCAGCACGGTTCCCACCGCCGGCTGCGGCAGGCCCATCAAGACCGTGGCGATCAAGGCCATCGCCAGGTTGACTATCGAGAGGCCCAACCACAGGAGCGCGAACCCGGCGATGAAGGTCCGGAACCTGCTGGACCCGAACACCGCGCGCAGCGCCTGCCAGAACTCAGTGCGCTCTTCGTGAACCGGACGCTCTCGCACCGCCAGGCCTGAGAGCAGCAGGGGTGCCATGCCGACTGGTGCCAGCAGGAGACCCATCGCACCAAAGCCCACCCGTGCTGCGATCTGCCCCGACACGACGAACGCAGTCGCGGTGCCTGCCAGACTGAAGACCGCCTGCCAGGCCGCTGTGCTCACGCGGTCGCGCCCCTCCCTGGTTACCTCGGGCAGCAGCGCCATGTAAGGGTTGAGAACGAGCGTGAGCAGCAGGAAGAAGGCACCCAGCAGCGCCGACAGGAAAACGAAGTTCGCCGGCGTGACCAGGGGGTCAGGAGGACGCCAGAGCAGCGCAAAGGTTGCGGCCAGAAGTGGCGTGCCGAGCAGGATCAGGGGGCGGCGCCGGCCGCCCCGGCCGCGCCGCCGGTCGCTCCAGTGCGCAACCAGGGGATCGGCCAGAGCGTCCACGGCGCGTCCAATGCCCATCGCCAGGCCGAGAAGCCCCGGGGAAACCCGCGCCGGCAGTCCCTGGCCCGGCGGCGGCGCGTAGTAGTAGAAGACCCAGAGCAGGACGGTTTGCTGCAGGATGCTGGAGCCGAACGTGCCGAGACTGTAGAGCAGGCGGCGCGCAGGAGTCAGCACGCGCCTGGCTTCCACGCGCGTGCGGCCCGCCCCTGCCCCGCCCCTGCTCGCGGCCGCGGCACAGGGCGCGGCGCTCGGGCGTCGTATTCTTTAGTAACCGCTGGACGGGGTGCTATCCCGTCGCGTGGTCAGACGAGGAGGAACGATGCTGCGCTATCTGACGGCGGGCGAATCGCACGGCCGTGCGCTGATCGCAATCGTCGAGGGCCTGCCCGCAGGGCTGCGGGTGGATGAGGACCGGATCAACGCCCAGATGGCGCGGCGCATGCAGGGGTACGGCCGCGGCGGCCGGATGCAGATCGAGCAGGACCGCGCGGAGATCATCTCAGGGGTAATCCGCGGCGAGACCATCGGTGCGCCAGTGGCGCTGTGGATCGAGAACCGCGATTGGCGCAAGGACGAGCCGGACATCACGCGGCCCAGGCCCGGCCACGCCGACCTGGCCGGTGCGCTCAAGTATGGCTTCGATGAGGTTCGCCGCGTGCTCGAACGGTCCAGCGCGCGGGAGACCGCGGCGCGCGTGGCCGTTGGCGCCGTCTGCCGCCTGCTCCTGGAGGAGTTCGGCGTGCGCATGTTCAGCCACGTTGTCGAGATCGGCGGTGAGGCGATTCGCGCAAGGCCCGGGCGTTGGGAGGAGGTCCCGTTGTTGGCCGAATCCTCGGCGGTCCGCTGCGCGGATCCCGAGGCCGAAGTCCGCATGAAGGCAGCGATTGACGCGGCCAAGAAGCGTGGAGACACGCTGGGCGGCGTGTTCGAGGTGGTGGCGCTGGGCCTGCCTCCAGGGCTGGGCAGCCACGTCCATTGGGACCGAAGGCTCAACGCCCGCATCGCCGCGGCGGTGATGTCCATCCCCGCGGTCAAGGGCGTTGAGTTCGGGCTGGGATTCGAGGCGGCGCGCACCCCTGGCAGCAGCGCCCACGATGAGATCCTCCACGACCAAGCCAGGGGATTCTACCGGGAGACCAACCGGGCAGGGGGCGTGGAGGGTGGCATGACAAACGGCGAGCCCCTGGTCGTGCGGGCCGCGATGAAACCGCTCTCGACCCTGCGCGTACCGATGCGCTCGGTGGACCTGAGGACAAAGGAGGCGACGAGGGCAGCCGTAGTACGCAGCGACGTCTGCGCGGTGCCCGCCGCCGGTGTGGTGGGCGAGGCGATGGTAGCGTTCGTGCTGGCCGACGCACTTCTAGAGAAGTTCGGCGGGGACGCGATGGCGCACCTCAGGCAGGCCTTCGACCGGTACGTGGAAGAAGCGCGGCGGTGCTGACGATAATTGGACAGCACGTCAACCTGAGGGAGTTCCGGCCAGGGGACGCCGCCTGGCTGGTCCGTGTGATGGCGCGCGGCTCGTGGTGGAAGTGGGATGCGCCGTGGGAAGGTCGGCCCTCCGAAGACGAGCTGCGACGGGTGCCCGTGCGGATCGAGGCAATGATCCACGAGGGCGCCTCCCCACCCAAGCGCATGATAATCGAGACACGCGCGGGAGCGCCCATCGGCACCGTCTCCAGGTACTGGGTGGACGAGCGCACCCAGTGGATGGAGGTAGGCGTGGGCATCTACGCGGCGCGCTACTGGGGCCGGGGCTATGGACCGGAGGCGCTTGCCCTTTGGGTGGACCACCTCTTCGAGGCCCTGGACCTGCGCCGCATCGGTCTACGCACCTGGTCTGGTAACGAGCGGATGGTCCGTCTTGCCCGTAAGCTGGGGTTCCGGCAGGAAGCCGCCTTCCGGGAGGCGTACGCCACCGCGGACCGCACCTACGACCGGGTGGCCTTCGGCCTGCTCAGGCGGGAGTGGAAGCGGGCCCGGCGGTTCTGGTCATGATGTCAGAGACCGGATTGCGCCGCGTGCGCGTG